>JAOZOG010000595.1 GCA_029933395.1 Sulfurovaceae bacterium
TCAAGAAATCCGAGAGAGCTTACGCACTGCCCAAGGTCCAAAATTTCGCCATATTTCTTGTTTGGGTACATTCTGAGACAGCGGCCACCTAATTGTAGCCACAGTCGTAATATTCTTGTTGGACGCATATTTACAAGTAGTTCCATATTTGGAGCGTCGAATCCGATAAGCAAGGAGCTTACTGATATTAGACATTTCGTGTTGTTGCTTCTAAACGATTCTATTGCTTCGGTGTTTTCTTTTTGCGGTTTTTTCGAGTGGACTACTTTGCATTCGTATCCTTTTTTTCTCAGGGTTTTGGCGAAATTCTCAGCATGTTCTATGCCGGCGCAGTATACGGCAGTCTGTTTGTTTTGGAAATTCATTTCTTCCATGGCTTTTATCGCCATCTCTGTAAATTCCGGAGTGTCGATAATCTCTCTCAATCCGGTTTCCGAATAGTCGTTTCCGGACATTCCTACTTTTGAATAGTCCAGCAACTGGCTCCACTTTGGAACGAAATATTTTGGCTTTACGAGATAGCCTTCCGATATCAGATCGGCTGTTGTGCCTTTGAAGATGATATTTTCTTTCGGAGCCAGCAGATATCCGCGTTCGTCTATCGGTGTCGCCGTGAGCCCTATTACTCCAGATGGAGCCAGTGCTGTCTTGATATCTTCGTATCGTTTCTGGTTGACGCCAATATGCCATTCGTCTTTTATCAGGATGTCCACGGTCAGGTCGAGTTCTTCTCTTTTTTTGACATGGAAACTTTGCTCCATGATCAGATGAATACCCCGCCCTGGTTCCCAGTCGTGCATTCCCGCTTTCACGATGTTGTGCTCTACGCCCATCGCCGTCAGGTGTTTCGCTATTTGCGGAACCAGTGCCGAGATGTTCGTGACGACGGCTACGCTTCTGCCTTCTTCATTGAACTTTCTGCACAGCTCCGAAATGATGACGCTCTTTCCCGCACCCATGCTGGCTCCTACAATGCATAAATCGTCGAAGGCAAGGGTAGCCTCTACCTCGTTGACGATCTCTTCCTGATAGGGCCGCAGGACGGGTTTTTCATATATGATTTTTTTTCTCTCTTCTAGTGCGTCGAGATATAGTTGTTCGTGAGGCACATCATTCCTCCCTGAACGCTTCTTTGATCGTAAACCGCCAGACTGGCTCCCCTACGGTCGTATATTTGTCGATCACTTCCTGTGGTACGTGT
>JAOZOG010000596.1:0-318 GCA_029933395.1 Sulfurovaceae bacterium
TACCTTCGATGAGATAGTGGAAAAGTATGTCGAGATGAATATCGCTCACCCTTTCAGAGAAGGAAACGGTAGAGCTATGAGGATATGGCTCGATACGATTTTGAAAAAAGAGTTGAAAAAAGTGGTCGATTGGAGCAGGGTAGATAAAGACGACTATCTCATGGCGATGGAGAGAAGTCCGGTCAAGGATGTGGAAATAAAAGTTTTGCTCGAAGGTGCGTTGACCGACAAGATAGAGGATAGCTCTATCTATATGAAAGGTGTCGATGCCAGTGATTATTATGAGGGCTATACGCTTTACAAGACAGAAAGTTTGGA
>JAOZOG010000596.1:328-1198 GCA_029933395.1 Sulfurovaceae bacterium
CTATGTGGAGTTTTGAATGAAGTTGAAGATAGAAGCGGTAAGCAATGGTTATGTGATCACTGTCCCAAAAGGGGAATATAGTGAAGTTGAAAGAAAATATGTCGTACAGGAAAAAGAAGATTGCTATACGGATAATAACTTGGATAATTTTCAAGCCTTTCACGAGCTTGTTTTGCAATTGCAGGATTTCTTCGGCGTAAATAATTCGAAGCATAACACCATCGGTTATGTTAGCGGTGTCTGCTCTGAATCCATTCGCTGGGAGATACTCGACACGATGGAGAAATCATTGGAAAATCCGAAGAATGATTTAGGAGATTAGGGTGAGCGATATAGTGATTTATGAAGACGGCAATATTGAATTGAAGGTCGAGTTCGACGGTGAAACTGTATGGTTGACGCAAAATGAGCTGGTTCAACTGTTTGAGAAGGATCAGTCTGTCATTTCTCGTCATATCAGAAATATTTTTAAAGACAAGGAAGTGGATGAAAAAAGCAATATGCAAAAAATGCATATTGCAAATTCCGACAAACCTGTAAAATTTTACAGTCTCGATATCGTATTGGCAATTGGATACAGAACCAACTCCGCCAAAGCTATCAGGTTTCGTCAGTGGGCAAGCAAAGTGTTGAAGCAGTATATCATAGAAGGCTATGCACTCAACAAAAAACAGCTTCAGCGAAAAAAACTGGATGAATTGACTCAAACTCTTCAACTCATACGGCAAAGTATCGAAAACAGTGAACTCGGCAATCAGGAGGCAAAGGGATTTGTCGAGATCATCTCCAACTACGCCAAAAGCTGGGCGCTGCTTCAGGGGTATGACGATCAGACACTGCAGGAGGTGGTAGAGCACAGGGAACAGAAGA
>JAOZOG010000170.1 GCA_029933395.1 Sulfurovaceae bacterium
GGCCAGACTCATCGTTTCGATCCGTTCGAGGAGATGCTCGTAAGTATTGGCCTTGAGGTCGAGAAATTTGATACTCTGTTCTTTCTCTATCTCTACGGCTGTCTGTTGATTGAGAAGCAGGGCGGTGATCATCACTGTCGCCAGTGTGCCGAGTATGATCAGCACGATCTCCTGAGTGAAGGGCATACTGTCTGTTACCTTGTAGGCGTAGCGCAAAAAGGCATAGCCTCCGATGACGGTCAGTGCCGTCAGGGAAAGCAGCAGGATTCTTTTGTCTCCACCCTTCATGATCCTATCTCCCAACTTTTTTTGAAGTATACTATAGGGCACCTCTAAAAGTAATTATCCTTATGTCGCCACAGGAAAAAGAAGTATAATAGTAGAAAAATGCTGAAGGGAAATCGGACGATGAAGAAAAGGTTGCTTATTTCATTTGTGATTGTATCTGCTCTACTTGCTTTCTGGGCTGGATGCAGCTCTTCATCATCCGGGATAGAGAGCAGGACGATTACATTGATCGGTACATCGGATCTGCAGGGCAAGCTCGAGCCGGAGATGCAGGAGTATGAGGTCAATGGCAGCAAAACAGAGATAATGGGTGGCGGAATCAGCAGGATTGCTACGCAGTTTCGCAAGGCGATGGAGGAAAATCCCCAGGGGACGATCATTGCATCCAATGGTGATGATCTGATGGGGCGTTATTTTCATGTTTTTAAGGGTGAAGCGATCTATTCTCTTTTTGACCGCAGCGGATATGCGATTTATGCACCAGGCAACCATGAGTTCGACAAGGGGCCGGAGGTCTTTGCAAAAGCACTTGATTATCTGGATTCTGATGTCATCTGCACGGATCTCGCTATCGAGGGAACACCGCTTCAGGGCAAATGTGCCCCCTCCAAAATTATCTCACTCCAGGGTGCAAAAATCGGTATCTTTTCGCTGATGACGGAAGATCTGCATCTGATCACCTCTGCCGGCGACGTGAAGCTCAATGCTCCCAATACAGAGACGGCGGGCAGAATGGTGGCGTCACTCCGCGAAGAGGGGTGTGATATCGTGATTGCACTGACGCATATCGGTCTGGACCAGGACAAAGAAATTGCGCAGAAAGTGCCGGGTATCGATGTGATTTTTGGTGGTCATTCGCATCGTGCCAACAAAGATCTGATCCGGGTCGGTGATACACTGATCTTCAACGGGGGAGAGCAGGGCAGTTATGTCGTGCGGATCGATCTCCCGCTGGATGAGATGCACCGGATCAGGAAATCCGAGGTGAAGTATCAGCGTATCCCCCTTCCTGAATCTGTCAAAGAGGAGGAGGCTGTAGAGGCACTGCTTCAAACATACAAAAGCCAACTGCCCGCAACGGTCGTCCTGGGCAAAACGACAGTCGAATGGGATCTGACCGAAGAGGCCCTGCGTCAGAATGAATCCAATGTCGCCGATCTGATCAATGACCTGCTGAAGGAGAAATTCCAGGTCGATATCGTGATGAACAATGGTGGTGCTTTCCGCGGAAAAAAGATCTATCCACCGGGTAATATTACCGATACGATGCTGCACGAGATCGATGAATTTGAGAACAATGCCTATATCCTTGAGATCGAGGGGAAGTATCTGAAGCAGATCTTCGAACACAGCGCAGCACTCTATGGAAGAGGCGGCCTGATGCAGGTTTCCGGCATTCGGTACACGATCGACCTCTCCAAAAAGGCACAGATTATCACTCAGGAGAAGGATGGCAGCTGGACGATATCGCAGCCTGGAGAGCGGGTAACAAAAATTGAGGTTCAGTCTCCGGATGGCAGTTTTGTCTCGCTCGATGAGAGCAAAAGCTATCAGCTCCTCTCAAACGCTTATCTTGTCAATCACAATGGGGATGGCTATTTCTGGTTCAAAAAATATGGCGAGAATCCAAAAAACACCTATACGACTTTCTATACGGTCATGGTGGACTATGTAGAGAAGCATAAAGTGATGAATCCCAAGCCACTGGATGGAAGACTGAAGATAATACACCCTTAGGAGTGCATCAGACTCCCTATGGGTATTACTTTACATATGGGGATAGCTTGGCTGTTGAGGTTGAGTCGGCTGAGTTGGTTGAGCTGGCTGCTGTGGTTGGCTGGGTTGAGCTGGCTGGCTTGGCTGAGCAGGTTGGGTTGGCTGCTGAGGTTGAGCTGGCTGCTGGGGCTGACTGGGTTGAGCAGGTTGTGCAGGTTGCTGCGGCTGGCTTGGCTGAGCGGGTTGGTTCGGCTGAGCGGGTTGAGCAGGCTGCTGTACCCCGTTGCTATACTCCTCATATGTCTGGTTTACATGCTCTCTGGCTTCCTGCTCAGAAGTGTATTCACCTTGATATCCGATCCCTGCATCTGCCATAGATCCCTCTATTTCTGCAAGGATTGCGTCACTGTTCGGCACTTCGTTGACACCAATCTGAGATAAAATGGCAGCAGTCTGATCGACAATTTTGATGCCATTTTCAGGATTGCCATCCTGGTCGAGTGTCTGGAGGAATTGCGCAGTCCGGATAGAGTCCTCTATGATCACCTGGCCGTCATAGAGATTTTCCACCGTGCGTAGCACAATTTCGCCTATTTTCAGTTGGCACTTCTTTCCTTCTTCATAGATAAAAGCACCGCTTGTATCAGTGACTGTGGTTGTCGTTCCGCAAACTGCTGTGACACCTTCTACCGCTGAGTCAACATAGAATGCTGTTCCTCTGGTTGTCGCAGAGCTTGTTGTGGTGTCCGAACCTCCACCGCCGCATCCTGTCAGGAGTAGGAGAGCCCCGGCCATAAGGCTGATTGTATTGGTTTTGTTCATGTTTTTTCCTTGCAATGATATTTGTAATTGAGATTGTACAAAAAAAGTATTACCTGACTATTACCTGTCGAAGTAATGAAAAGCAGAAGATGATGTTATACACTTTTGGACACAAAAGAGAAAGTAGGCCGGTACCTTTGCATCGGCTTACTGTTGATTATTATTTGCTAATCTTCGGGGATACCGTAATCTTTGCCGTAGTTTTCTACGACAAAATCGATATCTTTGTCGCCACGGCCGGAAAGATTGATCAGGATCGTGCCGACATCCGGCTCTTTGGCCAGCTTGAGTGCATAGGCGACGGCATGTGACGATTCGATCGCGGGGATGATTCCCTCTTCCCTGGAGAGCTCGAAGAAGGCATCGATCGCCTCTTTGTCGTAGATCGAGGCGTACTTGACGCGTCCGATATCCTTGAGGTAGCTGTGCTGAGGCCCGACAGAGGGGTAGTCGAGGCCGCTGGCGACAGAGTAGACCTCCTGGGGTTCGCCATTCTCATCCTGAAGCATATAGGATTTGAAGCCATGCATCACGCCCGGTTTGCCCAGTGTGATCGTCGCAGCGTTTTCACCGGGGACTTCGAGGCTTCTACCGGCAGGTTCTACACCGTGCATCGCTACCCCTTCGTCATTCATAAAGGCGGTGAAGAGTCCCATTGCATTGGAGCCGCCTCCGACACAGGCGACGAGATTGTCAGGCAATTTTCCTGTCATCTGCTGGAACTGCTCTCTGGCTTCGACACCGACGATGGATTGGAAATCTCTGACCATCTGAGGGAAAGGATGTGGCCCCACGACAGAACCGATCGCATAGAACTGTGTGACAGGGTCCCCGAGATAGGCTTCGAAGGCTGCATCGACTGCCTCTTTGAGCGTCTTTCTGCCATGGGTTGCCGGGATGACCTTGGCGCCGAGGATATGCATACGGACGACATTGGGGTGCTCTTTGACGATATCGACTTCTCCCATATAGATATCACACTCCAATCCGACCAGTGCTGCCGCTGTAGCGAGTGCCACACCATGCTGCCCCGCACCTGTCTCGGCGATGAGTTTCTTTTTGCCCATCTTTTTGGCAAGGAGTGCTTCCCCGAGGCAGTGGTTGATCTTGTGTGCGCCGGTGTGGTTGAGGTCTTCACGTTTCATGTAGATCTCGGCACCATACTTTTTGGAGAGACGATCTGCATAGAAGATCGGGCTGGGGCGTCCGACATAGTGCTGGTAGAGGTCGGTCAGCTCTTCGAGAAACGATGGGTCTTTACAGATCAGATTGTAGGAGTCGGTGATCTCGTCCATAATCGTTTGCAGCTCCGGCGGGATAAAGCTTCCGCCATACTCTCCAAAGTAACCTTTTTCATCAGGGAGTGGGCAGTTGAAGATATTTGTTGCCATAAAAGGGCTCCTTTTTTACTTTTATAAATGATTTTTTGATTTTACTGCAAAAAGCTTTTTATATTCCTTCCATTCGGATCGCATCGAATAAGACAAGCCTCTCTCCGGAGAAAACGAAACGGATTTCGATGGGACGGCAGCAGACTTCACAGTCTTCGACATAACTGCTCTCTTCTTCGGAAGGATCGAGAATCATCGAAATACGTTGCCAGCAGTAGGGACAGGTGAAGAAGTATTCCATTACTTTTTACCTCTTCTGAAAAGTCTGGCGATACTCTCCGTGATCCTGCACCCGCCCACACTGCACCCTTTTCTCTCCTGTACGGTCACATAGATATTTCTGGCCAGAAGCAGCAGGAAGAGCAGCGCAATGACCCCCTGCAGGATACCGGCAGTGAAGTTGCCCGCCATCAGGTTGGCGATAGAGAAATAGGCCATCACCAGCGTAACGATAAGAC
>JAOZOG010000597.1 GCA_029933395.1 Sulfurovaceae bacterium
CGAATGTCCCCTCCACACCGATTTTGGCCGGAGTTTTGTAGGCTTCCCATTCGAGATCGAAATCCATGACCCGGTAGGTGCATTCTGTCGCACCCGCTATAGAGAGGGCTGCCAAAACCATCAAAATCGTCTTTTTCATTTATCTCTCCTTCTTCGAGTCTAAGCAGGGCAGCTTGCGAAAACATACGCTAACGTGTCTCTGCGGCTTCTTTCGTCAGTATCTTTTTCCCCTCATCATACCATACCTGCTGCAGAAGTCGGCTGTACCAGGAACCGTTGCTCTTTTCAAGAGAATACTCCTCTTTGTAAAGCAGTTTAGCCGAGGGGAGATAGTCTCTTCGTGCGAGCAGAAATTCTTTGGAGGAGTGCAATCGTCTGTCCCTCTTCTCGACAGAAACCGTCTCGAGTGTCTCTCCGTTGGGAAGAAAATAGTTGGTTATGACTTTGAGGGGCGCGGCTTTTCTTCCCTGATAGACAAAATGTTTGTGCATGCGCATCTCACCGCTTTCGGAGAATCGCCAAATGTTCGAAGGAACCGAAAGATAGTGGTCCGGTTTGAACTGTATGAGCCTGTACTCCACGATGGTCGGTTCGGTTACGAAGGAGTATGTTTCAACGGGATAGAGTTTTTCTCCGTTTTCGAGATAGACGATACGCGAAGCGGCCGATTCCGATGCTTTCAGTTTGAACGTTTTCGGCAGGTTCACGCCGACGGAAATGTTTCCGTCACCTTTTTCCAGAGGCAGTTTGAGGCCCTGGAGATTGCGGAGTTCGGTGACCGCTATTTTCAGTGGGCCTTTGAAAGGAGGAGCGGGAAGTCTCTCCTCTTTTTGGAGAGGAAGTGCCGTGAGATTTTTGTCCGTCGGTTTTCTGCCGATGCCGTGGGGAAGAGCGGAAGCGGCGCTTTGGGCGAGCAGTTTTGTCGCGAAGTCTATCTTTTCGGACACTCCGTAGTTTTCCAGGCCCTCCTGCAAAGAGACGCGGCTGACGATGAACCGCTGTTCCAGAGCCTTGTCGGCAACGGATCCGTTTTTTTCCGTAACGCCGTTTCTTTCGTCGGGGATGTTTTGTGTCGAGGCGTTTTGGGCGAGTGGAAGCGATTTTTCGGGGCCACCGTTTTCATGCAGTAGTTTCGCAGTGAAGAAACCGCTGAGAAACACGATGGCTATTGCGGAAACCGCTCCCAGGATT
>JAOZOG010000171.1 GCA_029933395.1 Sulfurovaceae bacterium
TAAAATATTTATATCTGAAAAAAAAGTGATAATCTACAAAAAAAGAGGCAGGCGTATGCATTATCATATCTGTCATGACTGTGATGAAGTGTGCAAGATCAGCAATCCGCATCGTCCGGGCCGCTATCGTTGTCCCAACTGCGGGCATCGGCTCTACAGTTTTCGTCCGGGAATGATCGAAAAGATCTACGCCTACAATATCGCGGCACTGATGCTCTTCATTGTGACGAACTATTTCCCTTTTCTCTCTTTTCACGTGGCAGGCAATACGTCACATGCCAACTTCACTACCAGTATCTACTACCTCTTCAGGGAGGAGCAGTGGATGATGGGTACAGCGATACTGATGACGACCATCGTTGTGCCTTTCACACGTATTCTGCTCTATCTGGCACTTTTCGGGCCGCTCTATCATGGTTATCTGCCCCGCTATGCGGGAGAGGTACTGAAGCTCCTCGAAAGGCTGCTTCCGTGGGGGATGATCGATGTTTTTCTGGTGGGTGTACTGGTCTCGATCGTCAAGCTGGTCAAAATGGGTACGATTATCCCGGGTACCTCGCTCTGGGCCTTTGTGATCATGGTCTTTGTGCTCGCTGCGGCGCAGGCGACCTTCGACCCGCATGAGATCTGGGATCGTATCGGCAGAGCCAAGCAGAAACGCAGAGGGGTGGCAACATGAGAGGGATAGATCTGGGATGGAGTGCCTGTCCTGTCTGTCATCAGACAGTCAAAGTCGATGCGGACAAGCGCAAACAGATTCCGATTTGTCCACGATGCGGCACCGAGGTGCATCTTCGCTCTCCTGATGTCATTCAGCAGACCTGGGCACTGGTTATCGCCAGTATCATCTTCTATATTCCGGCCAATCTGCTGCCGATGATGCATGTGGAGACCTTCGCAGGAACGGAGTCCGATACGATTATGAGCGGGGTGATCTATTTCGTCGAGAGTGGTTCCTATCTGATCGCTTTCGTCATATTTGTCGCCAGCATCATCGTACCGACGCTCAAACTGCTCATTCTCATCTATCTGCTGATCTCAGCCCAGAGACGCTCCTGTCTCTTCCGCAGTCAGCGCAGGAGACTCTATCAGCTCACGGAGATCATCGGTCGATGGTCGATGGTCGATGTCTATGTCGTGGGAGTGATGGTGGCGCTGGTGCATTTCGGAGGATTGACGGAGATCAAGGCGGGAATGGGTGCCAACTTCTTCCTGCTGGTCGTGATCGTAACAATGTTTGCCGCAATGCGGTTCGACCCTAAATTGATTTGGGACACAAAGGAGTGTGATGCAAGACAAAAACAGTGAGATACTCGACGAGGCGATCGAAGAGGCAGTGTGGGAGAATAGAGGGAGACGGATTTCGGTTGTCTGGATCGTTCCGATTGTCGCTTTGGTCGTCGGTGCCTGGCTGATCTATCAAAATCTCAGCGAGAAGGGTCCGCAGATCGAAATCGTATTCAAGTCCGCCGAGGGTGTCGAACCGGGGAAAACGGTTGTCAAATACAAAGATATCGAGGTCGGAAAAGTGACCGATGTGACCTTCGGAGAGGAGCTCGAATCAGTTATTGTCTCTGTGGAACTCAAAAAGAGTATGAAGCCCTATCTGAGTGAAAAGACACAGTTCTGGATCATGAAAGCACGCCTCAGCCTCAATGAGGTGGAGGGGCTCGATACACTGCTCTCGGGTGTCTATATCGTGATGAACCCCCAAAAAGGGGAGGAGCGGGTCCGGAAGTTCGCAGGGCTTGACAAGATTCCGGTCGTGGCTGCGAACGAGAAGGGACACTCTTATATTCTCAAAGCGAGTACGATTGGCTCACTCGAAGCTGGATCCCCTATCTATTACAAAAAGCTCAGAGCGGGAACTGTCGACTCCTACGAGCTCGATCCTGACGGAAAGAGTGTCACCATCAAGGTCTTCATCAAAGCACCCTTCGACAAACTGGTGCTGGAGACGACGCGATTTTGGAATGCGAGCGGCATTACGGCAGATATCAACGCAGATGGTATCGAGATTCACACGGAGTCTTTGACCTCTATTCTGGTCGGCGGCCTTGCATTCGACAATTTCCCCAACCTGGGTATCGGGCCACGCGCCAAGCAGGGCCATTCTTTCACCCTCTATGACAGCATCAAAAAGGCGAAAAAGATCCAGTACAAGCGCGAACTCTACTTCTGGGTCTATTTCGAGCACAGTATACGGGGGCTCAAGGTCGGTGCGCCCGTGGAGTTTCATGGTGTACCGATCGGAGAAGTGGTCAACTACTCACTGATCGGAGATGCCAAAACAGCCAACTTCAGGATACCGATCCTGATCAAAATCGAGCCGGAGCGATTCTCAGTGACCGGCAAGGACAAAAATAGCAGCCAGGGTGTCGATGTCGAAGTGCTGGACAAACTCTTCGAAAGGGGTTTCCGTGCCCAGCTGCAGAGTGGCAACCTGCTGACAGGCGAGCTCTTCGTCGATCTCGACTTTCACAAAGATGCACCGGCCTATACACCCAAAAAAGAGAATGGCTACTATGTCCTCCCGACTGTACCGGCCACGATCGAATCACTCAAGAGCGATCTCAAGACGGTACTCGATCGTATCAGTGCCATACCGTTCGAAGAGATCGGAAAAGAGATCGACCTGATACTCAGGGATGTCAGGAAGGGGACTATCCCTTCCCTCAACAGCACACTCGATAGTGCCGACCTGATGATGAAAAATGCCAGCCAGACACTGAAAGGTGCCGATACGACAATCGATGCGGCCAAAAAGAACTATCTGAGTCCCAATGCCCAGTTCAATAAAAAGCTGATAAAATTGCTCGATGAATTGAGCCGTACAAGCCGATCGGTCAAAAATCTGACCGACTATCTCGAGCGGCACCCCGAATCACTGATTAGAGGAAAATAGATGATACAGAAAACAATCATTGCACTGACAGCCCTTTTGTTCCTGATGGGGTGCAGCGCCAAATCCAGCTTCTATCAGCTGCATCCCAAAGCCAAAGAGAGTGCTCAGAGCAGAAGTCATCAGAGAGGAACAGTGATAGGGATCGCCGAAGTGGAAGTATCCGAATATCTCAACAAGCCTGAGATCGTGACCCGCCTGTCGGCCGGCCGGCTCTCTGTCCACCAGGATGATCGCTGGGCAGGCTCCTTCCCGAAAAATCTTCAAGCTGTCCTGAGGCACAATCTTGGCAGCTTGCAGCCGCGCTATACCTTCCTCTCTTATCCCTGGGAGGAGCCGATCGACGACAAGTATCGTGTCTATGTGACGATCGACCGTTTCGATGGCGATGCAGCAGGTGTCGTGACGCTGGAGGGAAGATGGAGTCTGGTCGACCGCAACGAGAGCAATGTACTCTTCTCTGAAAATATCAAATACGCACAAAAAGGCGGCACATCACTCGATGCGATCGTCGATACGCAGAGCAGATTGCTCTACAGACTCAGTCAGCGCATTTCAAGCAAAATACGATCGAAGATCTAAAAGTACCTTTAAAGGTATTGGCGGTTCAGTCTGCCACTTCGGTTTCACGTACATAGTGTGACTGCCTCCCAAGGAACGGCTTCTCTACCAGATGCCAGGAGAGCCACGCCAGAAAGAGCACGGTGATAATCAATCCAATCAGTACCGCCATCGGATGCGTGTCGAAAAGATGCAGCGAGATAAAGGTCTGGATCACCGGAAAGTGCCAGATGTAGACCCCGTAGGAGAGATCACCGTACTTGGCGATATGTCCAAGATAGGGGAAAATGAGTGCCAGATAGATGACGATGATAGAGAGTGAGGCCGCATAGACGGGGTAGAGCAGATCGGAGCCGATAAAATTCTGCACCGCATAGGCGATCAGTGCTATAGTGATGAAGGCCAGGCTGTGGCGTTTGAAGAAGTCAAAATAGTAAAACAGCAGTGCGCCAGAACTGAAAAAGACCATCTGTGCAGGCAGCTGGCGCTGCAGGATGGAATAAATCTGATTGTGCTCCTGCTGATATAGGTATCCCATTGCAAAATAGAAAAGTGTTGAGAGCAGAAAGATGATGCCCAGCAGTTTTCCGGTATCGATCCAGCGATAGAACCAGGCGATCAGCGGTACGGCCAGATAGAACCCCACTTCGACCTTGATCGTCCAGAGCGCCCCGTCGACCGCAGTGTAGGGATGATCCTCGAAGACTCCGGGAAGTGTGGGATGCAGGAAGTTCAGTGTCGAGAGATTGGCGAGAAGAAACTTGAAACTCTCCGGTGAAGTGAAGTACTCCGTCAGGGGCAAAGTGCTGATCAGGCTCAGGAAAAGGAAGCTCAGTACGATCACGGCGATATAGCCCGGCGCGATACGTCTGAAGCGTTTGGCGAAGTAGCGCCCGAGTGAACGGCTGCGTTCGTAACTCATAAAGATAAGAAAACCACTCACGATGAAAAAAGAGTGCACCGCGACAGCGGCAACCGTACTGCTGCCCGGAAACTGAAAATTCGGAAGCTGTGTCAACTCCCCGATATGGTAGAAGAAAACGCCCAGAGCAAGAAGAAGACGGATGTGGTCAAAGTTGTTTTTGCGGGAGATCTCAGGCGGGGATGATAGAGAGAAACCGATCCTCGTACGCTTCATAGGCTACCCACTTCAATTTTTCAAAAAGTATACAGGAGAGGGACTTAGAGCTTGGAAGCAAT
>JAOZOG010000598.1 GCA_029933395.1 Sulfurovaceae bacterium
TCTGGTCAGGATTTTCCTTACGCCGTTCTCGTAGGTGAGCCCCAGGATTCTCGTCGCCTCCTGCACTGTCCCCATCTCGACTCTCTGGGCTTCTCCGGCGACACGGCGGAGGAAAGCGATCCTGCTTCCATCCAGAATGAAACCGAGATCGTAGTCTTCGGCGATTTCCCAGAGGAGTTCGTCCCGCTGTTTCTGAGACATCTTTCCCCACTTCTCGGGATCGACGCCCTTGTATTTGAGGGCGGCGTTCATCGGAGAGATGATATCGCCGATGATGTCGCTTTCCAGCTCCATCGGTACGGCTCCCTGCTCGAAGCCCTTATCGGTCTTGATACGCTTGACCCATTTCTCGTTCTCGAGAACGTATTCGAAGATCCCGTCGTATTCTTCAGCCATATACCCCTTGATCTTCTGCCCGGGGTTCTGTGTGAAGAGATCGTCGCTCTGCGCTTTGATCACGTCGGCCATGTTCAGCATGGACTCGAACGAGTCGGAACCCCGGTGGCGTTCGACGAATTTCCAGTCGGAAGCGTTCATCGCCTTGATGGAAACCATCTTGTCGATGATGTCCACGACTTCCGGATTCGTCCTGGGGTTCAGTCCCGCACGTTCCGCTATGCTCTGGGCGTTGGGGCTCCACCATGGGTCGTTCATGTTCCCTTTGTCTTTGAGAGCTCTGGCTGTGGCTTCGATATAGTTTTTCGCCTGCTGATAGATTTCGCCATGTTTTCGAAGATAAGCCATAGCTTCCCGTCTCGTGGCGAATTCACGGATGGCCGCATAATCGGTCGAGAGGACGGACTTGTAGAATCGTTTGTCAAAACTTCCTCCTGGCTTGTGCCCGTTCAGTTTCAGGGCTTTCTCCATCGACTTGACGGCGATGGCTCTCGCTTTGGCGGCATCGTCGAGTGCCTTCCTCGTTTTGCGGTGCAGATCACGGTATGCCTTCGACAAGGCATCGGAACCCCCGGGAGTAGACCAGTTGCGTTTCGTCTGCTCCCAGATGTCTTTCCAGTCGGCATCCTTGACCTTCGAGATGGCTTCGACCGATTCGTCGAAGGAACCCCGCATATGCTCGAGCAGCTCTCCCCATTTGTCGTTTAGACTCTTGGATGTCGATGGGTTGACAGATTCTTCGAAAACACGCATAAGTCTGTCGTATTCGGTCGTAAAATAATCGATGCCAAGA
>JAOZOG010000599.1 GCA_029933395.1 Sulfurovaceae bacterium
GGGTCGGCTCTTTCGACCCGTCGTCGGCTACGATCACCTCGTGGGGGGGAAGGCTCTGGGCCAGAGCGCTTTGCAGAGTCAGTTCCAGCGCTTCGGGCCAGTTGTAGGTGGTGACGACGAGCGAGGTTTTCACCCTTTCTCCTCCAGCCTCTTTTCGTAGAGCTTGATGTATTTGTAAAAGACCCCGTTGGCGTTGGAGACGCTGATCAAAAGACCCTTGTAGCCGCACAGAAACCCTTTCTGCAGGAAATAGTTTTTGAAAAAAGAGAAAAGTGCATGTGAAAATGCTTTAAAAGGAGAACTTTTTTGCAAAGATGATTGGGCGAAGATAGTAGAATAGGTATCAATCTTACTAATTAGCTCTCCCGCATCGTCGTAAGCATAATGAAGTATATGTCCACTCAATTTTTCGATATTTTTCGATTCGATTTTTGTATGAATCGCAACATTGCTAAATCGTGTTTTTCTTTGGTTGAACAAACGACGAATGTAGTCTGGATACCACCCACAACACTTGATCCATTTCTTTTTATAAAAGTTTTTTCTTTTCAGTTCAAACGCATCGTAAGATGTTTTTTCCAAATCAAGGTTTTTTATGCATGCAATAGCGTCCAACTCCAACCTTTCATCGGCATCAAGATTTAATACCCAGTCGTTTTTGCAGTATTGCAAGCCATGGTTTCTTTGTGGTCCGTCACCAAGAAAAGGTTGTAAAAAAACTTTTGCGCCCGCTTCTTTGGCAATTTCAACCGTTTTGTCCGTACTATGTGAATCGATCACGACAACTTCGTCGCATACTTTAAAAAGTGATTGCACGCAATCTTTTATGTTTTTTTCTTCGTTGTAAGTTATAACCAAACCACTAATATTCAATCTTTTCTTCCTCGGTATAAAGATAATCCTTCATCGAAATGTGAAATATCGACATCTATTTCCATCGACTCGATACGGTTGATAAGGTGTTCACGGGTTTTTTTAACCATTTTATAATATTCCTTGTCCGAATAAGGCAAAATCGTGTCGATTATATCGAGGTCGCATAACAATAACAGAAATCGATCCTGATAAAAATGAATAAGAGTGTTGCTGAATAGCTCTTTGTGAGAACTCCTAACTCCAATATCAAGCAATTTACCTAGAAATTTCCCGTATTCGCTTAATTCAACGGATGGTGGACCATCGCCTATAT
>JAOZOG010000172.1:0-756 GCA_029933395.1 Sulfurovaceae bacterium
TACTAGAAAGAAGGGATTGTGATGAAAAAAATAGCCGGAATTATAGTAGGGCTTGCTTCTGCCGCTGTATTGATTATTGGATGTGGAGGCAACAGTAAGTTGGATCCGATTGGCGGAGGGAGTCCTTATGCCTTTATTAATGCTTCTTCACCTGTAGAGATTGAAGAGAGTGGCAAGACTTATCAGTTGAGTGTTCAGCTGATCGAAAATGGATTTGGTGCGGCCGGTCAGGAGATCAAGATGCTGCCATTCGACCGAAAGTATGGTTTGATCGAGTCGGAAATAGTGGATACAGATGCCAGTGGCTGGGCTGTATTTAACTATCTGGCTCCGGAGGATCTTCGTGAAGTCAGTGGTCAAAGTACAACACTTAATGCGATTTTTGATGATGGAAATGGAAGTGTAATTGCTCAGGAGTTTGTACTCAATTTTATCGATGTCAATAGTGGAAGTCTGTATCGATTGACGAATCAGTCGACGCCTATTATCGTTTCGCTTGATATGAATGATACCAATAATACGACACCACCTGCTATTACCAAGGAGATCAGTGCTTATGTCGTAGACAGGGATAATGTCGGCGCAGAAGGGAAAACCGTAACAATTGGTATTCTTGATCAGCAGTTTGGTTCAATTTCACCTTCGTCTACAGAGACCGATGCAGCAGGAAAGGCAAGCTTTACCTTTACTGCTTCGGATACGATCGGGTCACAAATAGGTAACAGTACAGTTGTCAATATCAACTATACGGAGAAT
>JAOZOG010000172.1:766-4650 GCA_029933395.1 Sulfurovaceae bacterium
CGAGGTAACAGGCTGCTGTAATTGCCCAACTCACCCAGCCCCTTGTCCGTAAGGTTTTTCAGGTTTTTTTGAGTCATGCATTCTTGTGTGACTCATCCCATCTCAACTAAATCCTCCTCTTTTTTTACTATAATTCTTTTCCCATAAAACTATCTCATCAGGAATTAGCTATGATCGATCTCAAATATCTCCAAAATCACTTTGATGAAGCGGCAATGAAGCTTCGAAAAAAAGGTATCGGCAATGATACGCTACAAGAGCTCAAAAGCCTGTTTGCCTCTCTCAAGGAGGCCAATGCCGCCTTTGAGTCAGCGAGGGCAGAGCAGAACCAGATGTCGAAGCTGTTTGGGGAGTATAAGCGCGAAGGTAAAGATATTGCTGAGCTGAAAGCGAGAGTCGATGCCAAGAAGGAGGAGATCGCTGTGCTTCAGGAGGCTGCAAGAGAAGCTGATGCAGCACTCTACAAACTGGCGTTGACGATTCCAAATTTTCCGGATGATACCGTACCTGAAGGTGAAGATGAGAATGATAATGTCGAACTGAAAAAAGTACTCGAACCAAAAACATTTGATTTTAAGCCCAAAGAGCATTGGGAGTTGGCAGAGCTGAATGGCTGGATCGATTTCGAGCGTGGGGTCAAGCTGGCGAAGAGCCGTTTTTCCGTATTGCGAGGGGAGGCAGCCAGACTGGAGAGGGCGTTGATCAATTTTTTCCTCGATACCAATCGTGAAAAGGGATTTGAAGAGCTCTGTGTACCGTTTCTGAACAATGCGGCAATGCTTCAGGGGACAGGTCAGCTTCCCAAATTTGAAGATGATCTTTTCAAAATAGAAGATGAAAACCTCTACCTGATTCCCACTGCAGAAGTCCCTCTGACCAATCTCTATAATGATGAGATTTTGAGCGAAAAAGAACTTCCGGTACTGATGACAGGTTATACGCCTTGTTTCAGAAAAGAGGCTGGGAGTGCGGGGCGCGACACCCGCGGTATGATCCGGCAGCACCAGTTCGACAAGGTTGAGATGGTGGCGATCTCCCATCCTGACCGCAGCGATGAAGTCTTCGAGATGATGGTGCAGAATGCATCGGATATCCTGACAGCTCTTGAGCTGCCTCATCGAATCGTGGTTCTGTGTGGAGGAGATCTCGGCTTTTCGGCTGCCAAGACCATCGACCTCGAAGTCTGGCTTCCCGGCCAAAACCAGTATCGGGAGATCAGCTCGATCTCCAATACGCGTGATTTTCAGGCCAGAAGAGCCAAAATACGTTTCAAAGAGGGCAAAAAGAATAGGCTGGTACACACCTTGAATGGATCGGCATTGGCAGTGGGGCGTACACTGATTGCTATTATGGAAAACTATCAAAATGAAGATGGAAGTATCACTATTCCGGAAGTGCTGAAGAAGTATATGTAATATCTCTTTTGGGAGATTATTTTATGTAGGGTCGATTCTATCGACCAAATAATACACCAACAATAAAAATATATTTTAAAAAATGAACGGTTTGGTCGGTGGGACCGACCCTACGAAATCAAAATCTTGGTTTCCAATATTATATCGTATCCGAACTATCCACATCCCGTATTTTCAACATCCCCTCCATACTCAGGTAACTGTTCAGTGCTCCGATATAGGCTCTGGCAGAGGCGAGCATCGTATCGAGGCTCAGGCCGTGGCCGATGATGGCGGGTTCGTTGTCGTTGAAGGTGACTTTGACGGTGACGTTGGCCAGGGCATCTTTGCCTTTGGAGACGGATTTGACGCGGTAATCCATCAGGGTGCCGTGGTAGCCGGAGATGCGGTCGATCGTCTTGAAAACGGCATCGATGGTGCCATCGCCGATACCGGCATCGGTGATCTCTCTCTCATTGTGTCGGATGGTGACGGCAGCACTGGGAACGCCGTTGCTGCAGTCCATCAGCTGTAGACCGACCAACTCATAGGTCTTGGGGACGTTGGCCATCTGGCTGGTGACCAGGGCACGGATATCGTCGTCGTAGATCTCCTTCTTCTTGTCTGCCAACTCTTTGAATCGCTCAAATGCACTGTTGATCTCCTCATCGTCGATACTGAAGCCCAGCTTGGAGAGTTTGTCCTTGAAGGCAGCACGTCCTGAGTGTTTGCCCAGCACCAGTGTATCTTCCATATCCAGGCCGATATCTTCGGGACGGATGATTTCGTATGTCGTTTTGTTTTTCAAGACACCATCCTGATGGATGCCGCTCTCGTGCGCGAACGCATTTTTGCCGACGATCGCTTTGTTGGGTTGTGGCTCGATCCCGGTGATCGTCGCAATCAGGCGGCTGGCGGGGTAGATCTCTCTGGTGTTGATGCGGGTGTCAAATGCTCCGAAGACATCGGATCTCACCTTCAATGCCATCACGATCTCTTCAAGCGCTGCATTACCTGCACGTTCTCCCAGGCCGTTGATCGTACACTCGACCTGTCTCGCACCGTTGATGATACTCTCGAGCGAATTGGCGACACCCAGGCCCAGGTCATTGTGGTTGTGCACCGAAATAATTGCACGGCCTTTGGTGTAGTCGCTCATCTCTTTGACCATGGCGCCGATTTCAAATGGCAGTCTGAACCCAACGGTATCGGGAAGATTGATCGTGCTGGCACCGGCTTCGATGACAGCATCAGTGATCTCTTTGAGGAAAGCGATATCCGAGCGTCCGGCATCTTCACAGCTGAACTCGACATCTTCGACGAAGGTGCGCGCATACTCTACTGCTCTGACTGCCCGCTTGATCACTTCGTCCGGTCTCATTTTGAGCTTGTACTCCATATGGATGGGGCTGGTGGCAATAAAAGTATGGACACGTTTTCGTGCTGCTTTGGCTACCGCTTCACCTGCTGCTTTGACATCGGAGTCGACCGCTCTTGCCAGTGAGCAGACAGTGGAGTCGGTGATACGTTGTGCGATCTTGCTGATCGCATCGAAATCCCCGGGACTCGCTGCAGCGAAGCCTGCCTCGATCACATCGACGCCCAGTCGCTCCAGCTGCACGGCGATCTGAATCTTCTCTTCGGTATTCATTGATGCGCCGGGACTCTGCTCGCCGTCTCTCAATGTCGTGTCAAATATCGTGATAATCTCTTTATTCATTTTATGTTACCTTTGTCTGGCTTGTGTAGTATCTGTTGAAAATATTCCTAATTATATTCTTAATAAGGAAATAAACGGGTAAAGAAGTGGAAAGTCAATCGTTAAAAAACGATCAGAGTGAGAGTGATAGAAGGAGAGCGGACACAACTTTGGCAAATTGTCTGTCACTGTGATTGATAGTATAGATCATCACTTCTCCTTTTTATTTTTCGTTATTATAGTAGAAAAAAGAGCGGATTGCAAGCGTGCTATTGCTTGGCTGCCGCTTTCTCTTCCGCTACCTTTTTGGTGTGTGCCAGACGGCTGGGCATATTGTTTTCCTCTTCGAAATTCTTGATCACTTCGCGTACCTTGTCGCCCTCGATCACTTCGATGTCGAGGAGTATGCCTGCCATTTTTTCGATGGCACCGTGATACTCTTTCAGTGTATCTTTGACGCGTATATAGTGTTCATCGAGCATGGATTTGACAGTCTCATCGATCTTCTCCGCTGTCTTTTCACTATAGTCTTTCTGTGACATTCCTCCGCCGAGGAAGTTGTTTTGTGATTTCTCCAAGACCATCAGGCCTGCGACATCACTCATGCCGTAGATCGAAATCATATCTTTGATGATCGCTGTGGCCCGCTGAAGGTCATTGCCCGCACCGGTAGAGATATCTCCGACAAAGATCTCTTCTGCAGCACGTCCGCCCAGCAGCACATCGATCTCTGCAAGCAGTTCATGCTTTTGCTTGAGAAAGCGGTTCTCTTCATCGGGCAGATGGAGCGT
>JAOZOG010000600.1 GCA_029933395.1 Sulfurovaceae bacterium
TCTTACTGTTGTTGATGGCATCAAAATCCTTTAGTACATAATATTGAGAACGGGTTACGTCTTTGGGTACGAACCAGTAGATGATCTTCATTTTGCCACAAAATGTATTAAGTTTGCGTAAAGCTTTACAGCCGGGTGGCCGGAAAATCACGACCGGGTAGTCTATACCCCCGTCAAAGAGCTGGTTGCAGCGCAGAATACGCAGTGTGCTGGCAGTCAGTGCTTTATGGGGAGCATTGAACTCGAACTGCCACTTGGCGTATTCGGAACAGGTAGGGTAGTATCGGCAGTTCGCAGGCAGCATTTTGGAGATATACTGATACCCTTTGATCGGTGCCGTCCAGAATTTCTTCGTTTCTATCTGATGCTCCTTGTCTGTCCGTTCCGGACAATGTATGATCCTGACATATTGACAGAATGGTAGATGGTCGTACCGTACTTTCTGCTGTAGTATTGTAACAGCAGTTTCTGCAAAGTCGGCTCAATGGAAGGGGTGAACCATCCATTGTTGCTCAGGACGATCATCTTTTGGGGATTGCCTTCATAGAGTGTCTCACTGGTGGCTTCGAAACAGATAGCGTTTCTGTAGGTCTGTCCGTCAATGGTATAATCCGTGACATTACTGTCCGCTATGTAGTCCACGGCACCGTCATAAAAGACCCTGTTGACCCAGTCACTGAGGAGATCGGGCAGAGGATTGCTCTCTCCGAAGGGTACGAGAAGGACCTTGTTGGCTATCTGCACGGTTCCGCCGGTGAAAATATAGGCGGAATTCCTGGGGGCTCTGCCGTCCCAGTAGAGCCCGCCGGTCACAATGGAGATCTTTTCCGATCTCTTCTTCAGTGCACCGGTCAGTGACGGTGAACGCCCAAGGAACACAGGAAAGACCGATTCGGGGAGGATCACCAGTGTTTTGTTGTCATCGATTGCCCGGTCTATATGGGAGAATAGCAGTTCGAATTGTTCCGGCTGCAGCGTTTTGTCCCACTTCTCTTCCACTGTTGTCCATGTCGTAACGATCCGGATCTCTTTCGGAAGTACCGTCGGTGTTTCATCCAGGGGCTGCCAAGCCAACAGTATGATGAACAGGTAGGCATACTGCTTTCTCCACAGTGTCAACACTATAGCGGTGAGGATGATGGCGAATTGCCATTTTTCGATACCGAAATAACTTTCGACGAACATC
>JAOZOG010000601.1 GCA_029933395.1 Sulfurovaceae bacterium
ACGAAAGAGTGGGTGCCGTCATCTGCAAGGGTAAGAGATTTGGCATAGACTATTCCATCCGTTTCATATCCTTTTATGACAAGATCCAACTGATATGTTTTGCCGGGTGTGAAATCTTTGTGGTTGAGCTGTTGCCATACAAGCAGTGTAAGGTCCCTGCTCGCTGTCGTGTAAGATTGGTGGCGGTAGGAGTATCCCAGATAACCCCATTTTTTGTACGAAACACCGATGTCACCTCTGGCATCGTCTACCGCGAGATTGTCTCCATCTTTGGGATGGAAATCTCCATGCCATTTGTGAAAGAGGTCGTGAATCGAGACGACATCGTCCGCGATGAATGCCTGCATTTTGAAATGGACGGCATCGTCTCGATTCGCTTCGATGGGATCGAACATCGAAAAAACACCCGCCGCGGCACTCCAGTGGAGTACCAGCGGCAATATAAACAGAATGAAGTTTCTATTCATACACGTACGGCTTAAGGCAGAGATTCGAAAGAGCCGTCGATGTACTTGATGCGGGGAACATCGGTTTCGTCGTCGAGATATCCTACGACGCGACCATCTTTGGTCAATGGACTGGTTTTTTCGTAATCAATGTCTCCATCCTCTACCTTGATGGTGATCTCAAGACCTGTGCCCGACGCGATTTCGAGTGTTCCGTTCTCCAGATTTTCGTCAAACGTTCCGTTCATGTTGACGGAGGTGGTTCCATAGACGTAAGCTACCCGGATCGTATGCTCTGTCGTCTTTTTGGTTTCAGTATCGACACTGTTTTCGTAGGTGAGATTGAGTATGGTGTCATCAATTTGAGGACGTTTGAGTGTGCCGCTGACCGTCACTTTGACATGAGGGTCCTCTTCGACATGGTCGAGATCCGAAAGATTCATGGTGCCGGCATTGAGCAGTTCCACTTTTATATCCCCCAGCAGTTCGCTGCCTGTAGAAAGATTTTCGATGCTGCCGTCGAAAGTGATGAGACTGGGCAGGTAACCGCTGTTTCCGATCTTGTGGTCGGTCTGGACTTCGGTGTAGAGATTGTCGAGGTCGGGAACTCCGCCGTTGGAGCAGGTGCCTTTGTAGGTGATATCCGCATTTAGGACATCGTTGTGATCGTATTCGACATCTTCGATCTCTTTATGGAAATGACCATAATTATCGGTCGTGACGGTATAGGTCGTTCCAT
>JAOZOG010000173.1 GCA_029933395.1 Sulfurovaceae bacterium
GGTTCGACGATATGCGCCTTTCGATGCAGCTTCTCACCCATCGCTTCCCGAAGGATATCCTCTTTGTCTTTTTCGCCATGGATCAGGAAGACTTTTTTGAGACCATCCATCTGTGAGATCCATTCGATAATGCCGCTCTGATCCGCATGGGCAGAGAAACCGTTGATCGTATGGATACTTGCCTTGATCAGGATATCTTCATTGTAAAGCTTGACCCAGCGTGCCCCGTCGACGATATGCCTCCCCAGCGTGCCCACTGCCTGATAGCCGACAAAGATCACGGCATTTTTGCGGTTCCAGAGGCGGTTTTTGAAGTGGTGCATGATCCTGCCGCCGGTACACATCCCGCTGCCTGCGATAATGATCGCGCGATGGTCTACATCGTTGATCTTCTTGGAAGCATCGACATCCAGCGTGTAGATCAAACCTTCGAAGTTGAAGATGCTACCGTCTTTTTCCTTGTTGTTTTGACATTTTTGGCTCAGGAGTTCACTGTGATTTCGATAGACCTCCGTCGCTCTCGTCGCCATCGGGCTGTCGACAAAGACTTTACATTGGGGAAGTTCACCGTTTTCATACATATCTTTGAGGATGCAAAGAATCTCCTGGGTCCGCTCTACGGCGAAGGAGGGTATCATCACATTGCCCCAGTTCCGCATCGTATCGAGGATAATCTGCTTAAACTCCGCAAGGCTCTCTTCGGGGCCTTTGTGGTTGCGGTCTCCATAGGTCGACTCGACATAAAGGTAATCGGTATGGGTACATTTTTCAAGATGCGGCAGCACCATGTCGTTGTCGTTGCCGAGGTCTCCCGAAAAGACGATCGTGTGCTCGACACTGTTTTCATGGTACTTTATCTCGATAAATGCCGATCCCAGAATATGGCCGGCATCACGGTATGTCACGGTGATCCCCTCCTGCAGCTCGAACGGCTGATCATACTCGGGATGATGCCAGGGGAGATTGTATGTCGCCTCTACATCGGCCATCTCATAG
The DNA here is from genome assembly GCA_029933395.1 of Sulfurovaceae bacterium. Classification (GTDB taxonomy): domain Bacteria; phylum Campylobacterota; class Campylobacteria; order Campylobacterales; family Sulfurovaceae; genus SZUA-451. The sequence continues at coordinate 997 of JAOZOG010000173.1, forward strand.
AGTGGTGCCTGGACCTCTTTTTCCTTGCCCCGGCGCCGGGCTTTTCTGTAGTTGGTTTCGTAATCCTCCTGCATGATCTTGGCGCTGTCCAGGAGTATCACTTCGGCCAGATCTTTCGTCGCATCCGTTGCGTAGATGCTTCCGCCGAAGCCCTCTTTGACCAGCTTGGGGATGCGGCCGACATGGTCGAGGTGCGCATGGGTTACCAGCAGATAATCCACCTCCGAGGGATCAAAACCAAAGAGGCCATAGTTTCGCTCCTCTTCGCGTCCCTGAAACATTCCGCAATCGATAAGTATCGAAGGCCCGCCTTCGATCTGAAAGAGGTGGCAGGATCCGGTGACGACCTCTGCTGCCCCATATGAAACGACTGTTGCCATAATTTTCCTTTCTTTCGGTGTCTGCCGAACAGATTCTGCAGGCATACGGTTATTTTTTGTCCTGTTTTTATTGTACTCGCAAAAGATTAAGGGCACCTCTAATATTTTTGCTTTCCGTTTCTCTTTTGATGAACGGTTTATGCTATAATTGCCAAAAGTGCCTCGATGGCAGCAGAACCAGTGTGGAAGTGAGAGATCAATGTTTAGAATGATGGAAGCGGTAAGTGACACGATGCAAGAGATGATGGACTGGAGAGTCAATGCCAAAATCGTGATGACGGGTGTGTTGGTCACGCTGGCATGGATTATGTTGAGCTGGTTGTTCTGGCCCTATGTGTATGGGTTGAGCGAAAAGGTGATGGATATTCTTCCTTTCGCCATACTTCGTTCCGACGGGGCCTATTTTTTCATCGCGATGACATGGGCTGTCGCGACGATGGTGACGTTTGCGCTGACGATGATGTTTTTTGGTGAAGTGTTTGCCAGGAAGGTATCCAAAGAGGGATATACACGTTTTCTTCCTCTGCTTATTTTGGGGATTTCAGGATTTTGGGCAGTTGTTATCTTTGCGATGTTCGACAAGCTCTATGCCGTTTTTTTCAGGATTTTGACATCACTTCCTTTTGATTTTACCGAAAAGGGTGTCGCCGGCCTTATCGCCCTCTATCTGATTTACAACGGTGTCATAGTGACTATGGTGGCGGTTACAAGTTTCCGAAGCAAGTATATCCTGGAGCCGATCCGAAAAAAGAGATATCCCGATGAGGCATTGATGGGAAGTGCGGCAAGTACGGTCAGTGCCACACTGAGAGATATCGCTATCTTTACGGGGATTTCGATTGTCGCTTTCCCTCTGCTTTTTATACCGGCCATCAATATTTTGATACAGCTCTTACTCTATGTATGGCTTTATAAAGATATTTTCAGGAGAGATGTCTGCGAACTCTACTGTACAGAAGAGGAGAAGAAAAGGGACGGCCACTACCGGATAGAACCATGGATTGTGGCATTCATTGCATCGTTTATGAGTTTTATTCCCTTCATCAACTTTTTTGCACCCTACCTGGGAGAACTCACAGCCTTTCATTTCATTATGAAAACCAAAGAGGAGCGCAGGAAAAAGGCGAAATAGCTACGATAAATAGCGGAAAACAAGAATATCTCCTGAAACCTTGTGCAGCAGGGAGAGCGTAACCCCTTCACTGTAAAGATACTCTCCATCCGAGGAGCAAAGAAGCGTGAGATCGGTTCCGTTCTTCTCGATCTGAGTCAGCAGGTGCTCCTCCATCGCATCGAAATCTTCACCAAAATCGGCTTCGTTCCAGACAAACTCTTCGATATAGTCACCCTCCAGGCCTGTTTTGGCCTTGAGATTCTCAAACGCCTCTTTCTGCGCTTCGTTTTCCTCTTTGTCTGCCAGATAGTGATTGTCATAGATAAGCCGTATCGTACTTTCGGGAAAGAGTGTTTGTGTCATTTCAATACATTTTTCCGTATACGCATTCAGCTCGATGGGTAAGGAGATGCGCTTCTCCTCTTTTCGATCATGCTTGAGCGTCAACAGAGGGGAGCGGCACTTTTGGACCAACGCCTCCGAGATTGTATGTTGATAGGCTGAAACGACCAGTGTATCGGTCTCGTCGTGCGTATGTACGGCCACCCTGTCAGCAGTGTCATCGATAAAAATAAAGATCGCGCATGCTTCGCCATAGTCCAAAGCACGGACTCTCTCTTCGATCTCCTCTTTGATTTTTGCTTTGTCGACCGTCTCCTTCTCTTTTGCTTCGAGAAGTAGAAAAAAATCAGGTAGAGAAAAGAGAGGCGTTTCATAAACGAAGAGAACCTCCAGGGGGGTATTGTGTTCTTTGGCCAATTTGACAGCTCTGCCCAATACCATATCTGCCTGATCAAAATGATTGAGTACAGCGACGATTTTCTGCATATCGATTCCTCCTGCTTCTTTAATCCAGATGATTATAACATAAGAAAAGCACGCTTACCGGTATCATGTGATATGATTTATTATCAAAAAAAGGGAAAGTGATGAGCGAGCGGGAGCTTGGCCAGTTTTTGCTGTTATTGGCTCTGCTGTTTGGTGCTACCTATCTTCTGTTCGGTATTTTGGAGCGAATGAAAATTCCCGGTATATTGGGTGCCCTGCTGGTTGCGATGGGTGCACACTATACCTTCGTCGGCGAGCTGATAAGCCAGGGAGTTTTCTATGAGGCATTCACTATGCTGGCGGAGCTCGGAGTGCTTTTCCTCCTCTTTTTTATCGGCCTGCAGATCGATACGAAAGCGATGCGCTCCCAAAGCGGCAATATTATTCTCGCTACGGTTTTCAATACGCTGCTGCCTTTTGCACTGGGTGTCTGGGCGATGCGCTATCTGGGCTATGACTGGATGATCGCTTTTGTTGTCGGGCTCACCCGTATGCCGACTGCTGAAGCGGTCATTGTCCCGATACTCGATGAGTTTGGCCTGATCAAAACCAAGGTGGGGCACTATATCGTTGGAGCGGGGGTATTGGATGATGTGATCGAAGTCTTTCTGATCGCACTGGTCTCTGTCTGGATAGGGGAAAAGAGTGGGTTGCTCTCTCAGGATTCAGAAGAGATACTCCGGCTGGGTCTCTCAATACTGATCTTCATCGTTGCTGCCTGGGCTGTGCGAAAATGGCTCCTGCTTCCACTCTCCCATTGGCTGAAGATCCGCGTCTCCAATCTGATCCTGCTGACGGTTATTGTGCTGTTTGCATTTGGAGGGTTTGCAGAGTATTCGGAGCTTGGATTGGTGGTTGGGGCGATCGTAGCGGGGATGCTGATGCGTCCGGTCTTCGATGCGGCAGGCGAGACCGGCCTGCACGCCACCAAAACGGTACGGTCGGTCAGTTACGGCTTTTTCGGGATTATCTTTTTTCTCTGGATAGGGATGAGTGTCGACCTGGGGGCGATCATCAGGGTGCCGGAGCTTACGATTTTGCTCTTTTTGGCGGCCTTTATCGGCAAGATCATCGGAATCTTCCTGATGGTTCCGCTGGGCCAGCTCACTTCCCTGGAGGCATGGACGATCGGTATCGGGCTCAATGCGCGGTTGACGACTGAGATCATCGTGGCCAAACTGCTCTTCGATGCCGGGCTGATCGATACCCAGCTCTTTACCGCACTTGTCGCTGCTTCGTCACTCTCGACAGTCATTGTCCCGCTGCTCTTCTCTCTGATCGTATCACATTGGAAAGGGGCGCTGCTCTCTT
>JAOZOG010000174.1:0-2041 GCA_029933395.1 Sulfurovaceae bacterium
ATGGCATAAGGAGCCCTCTCCGGAGGGTTCCCGTATCTCATTGAAAAGGATAGACGATGGCGACAGAGACAAAGAGAAAACTTCAGGACACGAAGTGGAAAAAGGTGAAGATCACGCTTCGGAACCAGGACAACGACATGGGCTTTATCAGGGCTGGAACCAACGACATCGTGATCGACGGCAAAAGACGGATGAAACAGTACCGCATCAAGACGGGTGAGCCTGTAGAGCTTCCCGAGACGCTGATAGAGCAGCTCAAGCGCAAATACGAGATCGGCCTGGGCAAACACAACGAGAGGACGAAACAGCCTCTCTACTTCATCGAAGAGCTGTAATTTCTACAGGGAGCCACACCCGCTGGTTCCCGATAGAGACTACGACGACCGACTGGCTCTCCCCAGTGTCGAAAACCACACATCACTTTGAAAGGATAGACAATGGACGAAGGACTTTCACTCTGGCTTTTACGAAACAACCTCCAGGGCGTGGTTCCGGGAGTGGGCTCTACCGCCTACCCGGATATCGGAACCACGACGGAGGACGGATGGGGGCTCTCCAGCCTGCTGACGAATATGAATCTGGGAGACTGGATGCAGGGGATATCGGGCATCGGCAACATGGCGCTGGGCTTCAATCAGTTCGGCCTGGCGAAGAGCCTCCTGGAGGATCAGCTCGACATGGCCAAAGAGCGATGGGCGATGACGAAGGATGAATACGGACGGCTCAGAGATACGCGAAACAGGCTGAATCGTCAATATTCAGGCAGACCTTACGGAGCCGCTGGTTCCACGCCGTATCCGGCAGCGTAAAGGACCGGTTATGGCTAATTTTATCAATCAGCTGCTCGGCAACAGGCCGGGGGTGGTTCCCGGAGCGTCAGCCCTGCTGAGCGGTGCCAACCAATCCTTCAACAGAGGTTTCAACGCCTTCCAGCAGGTGGCGGACGATCTCGACGAAGTGAAACGGAACCAGGCGATACGAGACCTGCTCGGCTCCATAGACATGAGCGACCCGTATGCGGCTCAGGAGAGCCTCTCAGGCGGCCTTATGGGCATCAGGGGCGTAGACCCTCTGCAGGCCATAGGATTGGCTTCGAAGGCCGTACAGCCCGAGATAAGCAGACGTGCGGAAGAGAGAGCCGCAGAGCAGGCTGCATTCAAGCAGGGTATGGATATGGCGAAGTTCGATCAGCCGGACTATACGACGGTCAAGGACGACCTTGGCAACATCTACGCCCTGGACAAAAAGACGGGCAGCTTCAAGATGATACAGGAGGCTCCGGAAGGTGCCGTCAATCCGAAAGACATTCGGCTCGTCACGGTGACGGACAGGGACAGCTACGGCAACGAGACGACCCGTGTGGTTCCGGTAAACACGCGGACGCTCTCCGTAGTCGGGACAAATACCGGAACCAGCGAGGGTGAGGGCACGGGTGGTTCCGGTATGCAGATATCCGTGAAGAGGCCGGCTCCAACCCAGCAGGACAGGGACGCGGCGCTGGCTACGAAAAAGGCGATGGACGACATAGCGCAGATCGAGACGCTGGTGTCGAAAGATATCGTAGGCCCGGCGGATTCCGCCATATCGACCGCACTCAACATGGCCGGAATCAACAGCGAGAGAGCCTCCAGGAACAGAGAACTGAACCAGGTGCTGCAGAATCTCAAGGCCAATCTTACGGACGCTCTCATCAAGGGCGTGCCGTCGGACAAGGATATGCAGGTCATAGAGGATATGCTTCCATCGGTATGGGACAGCGAAGAGGTGTTCGATACGAAACTGAAGCGTATCCGGGAAATCCTGGACAGACAGAACGAGCTGGCTAAAAAACAGGCGGAACCACGCGGGCAGGGCCAGCTGTATGAAGACATCGAGCCGGGTGGTTCCGATAACGGCCCTGTGCCGGTAGAGGGGCCGGATGCAGACGTTCCCGACGGCTGGAAGCTGCAGCGCAACAGCGAGACGGGCGAATACCGCATCGTCCCGATCGGATGGAAGGACTGATTATGTGGGAAGATATCGAAACCGGAACCACAGGCGG
>JAOZOG010000174.1:2141-3437 GCA_029933395.1 Sulfurovaceae bacterium
CGGAACCACAGGCGGGCAATGGACGGATGTGGTTCCCAAGAGTGCCGGGCAGAAGGCTCTCGAGGCGAACAGGCCGGATGTGCGCGGGAAGACTTCGAGCCAGGCCTGGCAGGAAAGGTCGGCCAACCTCAGAGACAGATTCGGCCCGGCCGGGTTTGTGCGCGGAGCGGTAAAAGGCGTTGCCGATCTGCTCGGAATAGATTCCGGAATAGAGCCTCGTCGCAGCTCTCCCGTCGGAGAGTATTTCGGGCCGGATATGGCATTCTCCGCCGTGGGGGCATTGCTTGGAGGCATCCCGAAGCTATACAACGTCGTAAAGGCCAACAGGGCGCTCGACAACGCGAAAGATACCGTGACCGATATAAACAGGGCATTGAAGACGGATGCCGTGGACGATCTGCTCGAGGCCAAGCTCTACCCGGATGGCTATGTGAATCCGGGCAGGATTCCAGGCGGATATATGAGGATGCACTATGGCCGCACGCCTACCCTGGTTCCGGCGGATAAAGTGATTTCCGAAATCGTGAAAAAGGAAGCCTCTGAAACCGTGAGCCCGCTAATCGTGAACCCACGCCACTTCCCGAATGAAGGCACCCCGGCGCTTGGCAGGGTGTTCGACAGGAGCAAACCGATTGAAGGCATCCTGTATGACTCTATGGGGAAAGCCGACAAGATTCCATCCGTAGCAACGGCGAAGATGATCCTCCCTACCCTGTCGAAAGAGTTTGGAGCTGCCGACAAATACAGATTCATAAACGACAGGATGAACGAGGGATACTCCCTGCTCGATTCGCTGATGGAGTATGAATTGATGATAAGAAATTCCGGGAGATACGGGGAGGGAGCCACGCTCGCTCCTATGCTGCTCGAAGGAGTGAGGGAAGGCATACGTCTCGACGACGCCAACAGCACACGACGTGGTTCCCGCTGATGGTCAATTATGAAGCCCTGCCGGGCCTGGTTATCGCAGGCTGGCTTATCGAAGGTGTACGGAGGTATGGTCACGGTGGACGGATGCTCTCTATCCGGTGCTCCTGTGGTTCCAACAGGGAGACATCCAGCATCGTCTTCTGGAACCAGCCTCTGCTGTGCAAAGCCTGCGGTATGCGTCATCCCAGGCCGGACAGGACGGACTACGATGAAAGCTTCATCGAGAAGGATGGTATCGCGGCATTGATCGAGATATATCTGCGGCGTGGTCGTAGCATATCGGAGAGTGAAGCCGAGAAGATACTGGCCGAGCTGAAGGCGATGGCAGAGCGCGGTGAGCTGGATCACCTGATCGATTTTACATCG
>JAOZOG010000174.1:3537-4626 GCA_029933395.1 Sulfurovaceae bacterium
AACTGAAGGCAAAAAAAAAGGCCAGCCGGGAAGCTGGCCAATGACATATTATGGACTCGTATTATATCGTAAGCAGTGACGAAAGGCCAAGCTCTTCGAGCGTGGTTCCCCATTCATCCGCAAACACCTCTCTACGCCACGCAAGGGCATCTCTGAGCCGCTTGAAGTGCCTGGAGGCATGTTTCCCTTCCTTTGTCGTCACGACGGCCTCATAACCCCATTCCGTGCGTACTACGCCACTGGCTCCCTTTTTGTGCCAGTTTATCAGACCCACCACGCTCTGAGGCACGGCTACCGGTCTTCCGTCGTCATTCAGGACGACCTTCATGGAACCAGGGTCTCTGCCGGTCATCAGCGTATAGACGACTCTCAGCCTGGGCACTCTCTTCGCCGTACCGTCATCGGCCTTCCAGAAGACGAATTTCTGATCCATCGGTATCGCTTCGAGATATTCTCCGAATCGGTTTCGTTTTCTGCGATACAGGGAACCACCCTCGAGCACGAAGACCGATGACAGCTCCGAATAATCGAGAGGGATATGATTCTCTGCGTATTGGTTGACCATCACCGCTCCTCTCTTGGAAGCGGATAGGGCATATGCGTGTCCCGGGTGGTTCCGTATCCCAGCTTCCATAGCATTTTCATCACGCCTGCAAGAGGCCGTGCCAGACGATGCGACATCTCGTCGGCAGAGAAGCCGGCATCGACCATCGTTCGGAGCAGGCTTATCTCGTCATCGTCCCAGTGCCGTCTGTATCTGCTTTCGAATCTGGCATAGTCTCCAAGCGTCGCATTGGTTCCATCAGGATGAAAAGTGTCGTAGAAGGCCTCACGGGCCTTCCTATCCCTCTGGGTAGGCTCAGCTGTGCCTGAAGGCGGAACCAGCTCCTGTGCGCCCTCCTGGAGCCCTTTATCGGTATGATATGGAATATCGCTCTCGTCCAGCAGCCATTCATCCCTCTTTTCCCTGCGAATCTCTTCGATCAGCTCGTCTTTGATAAAGCCCAGGGCATCGACCATGCTCTCGATGGCATTGACGATTTCCAGTGTGGTGTCACGTGTTTTCATTTATTCTCCTTTTGTTTTTAT
>JAOZOG010000034.1:0-1630 GCA_029933395.1 Sulfurovaceae bacterium
GTGAAGAGGATGATCGCCCAGCCCCAGTTGCCGACAAAACCATGAATCCAGACAATGACTGCAAAGAAAGGCTTGGAGAGGAAGCTGAACCAACCATACTCGATCACATCGGTGAGCTGAGGACTGAGCGCTTTGAGTATACGATACTCTTTGGGTCCGATATACCCATGGAGGCGATAGTCACTCTCCCCTTTGATGAAGATAATCGGATCGCCATTTTTTCCTGGAGAGACTGTCACGTTCAAACCCTTCTCCAAATCATAGAGAACCGAGGCATAATAACGGTCAAAGGCAGAAGCGAAGAGTGCACTGCTGAATGTCTCATCCATTGCAGCGTCACCATCCTCTATCGTCGTCATTACGCCATCCATTCCTTTGATCAAGGCACCCTTGGCGATCATATACATGGAAGTATCTGCGATGGGTCTGGATCCGGTCGTCAGGAAATAATCCACAGGCCTGGAAGTTTTGATATGCAGATCATAGTGTCCATCTGCATAGAAAGTGATCTCCTTGGTAATTGTCAGATTGTTTAAAGTCTGAGTCAAGGTAAGAGTAGCAGGCGCGTTTCCAATGTTCAGGCTGGATGCAGATGCCTGATAGGGTGTCTTGAACGCTTCGCTGTTGATCGATGCATCGGAAAAACGAATCTCCAGAGGCTTCACGGCTCCCGCATCAAACAACTTCAGTGCATTTCCCTCATCGTCGCGGTACTTCTCTTCAAGAAGTTCGACCTGTGCGATACGTCCAAGGTCGTCGATCGTAATAATGAATCTTTCACTCGATATGATGGAGAGTGCCTTGCTCTCACTCTGGACAGGTGCTGCGGCTCCACTCTTTGCGGCTGCAGGTGCTGCCGTCGAAGCTGCTTTAGGAGCGGCAGTGGCAGGTGCCTGATTCTCTGCCGTCTGGCCCTGTACGCCTTGATTGCCCTCTTGCTTCACTGGCTGAGGCTTGGGAGTCTCCATAAAGAAACTCGATCCGGCAAAGACCAGAAATGAGAGTGCCAAAGCAATAATAAGTCGTTTTTGAAGATCTAATTGTTCCAATGTAATACCTTTTGTGTCGTCACCCTATCAGTCACCACACTGCTGAATTTTATGCGGACAGTTTCAATGCAGAACATTTTTTCAATGCGTGAAGATAGGCTTTTTTGATTTCCGAATGGCTCTTTTCCAAGAGCATCGGCTTGGCGACCAATACATAGTTTCCACTTTTGATACGGTCAATATTTTCAATAAAATGGGCCCGCAACAGACGCTTGGCCCTGTTTCTGTGAACTGCATTTCCTATTTTTTTACTGGCGACGAACCCTACATTCCATTCTGTTCCGCTTTTGTAGAAGAGAACGAAATAGGGTGTATGCCATGTTTTTGTAGCCTGTTTATAGACCAGGCTGAACGCTTTACTCGTTTTGAGTCGAGTAAAGTGTTTTATACGGCTAATCTCTTTCTCCCTTTTGCTCTACGTGCTGCAATCACTTTTCTTCCGTTTTTCGTCTTCATACGTGTTCGGAAACCATGGGTTCTTTTTCTGGGTGTATTGTGTGGCTGATATGTTCTTTTCATAACAAATTATCCTTATTGTGTTTTGATTCTGCCTATTTATAGTGCAGTTTTAGGTCGCGATT
>JAOZOG010000034.1:1730-16686 GCA_029933395.1 Sulfurovaceae bacterium
ATCGCACTGCTCGATGAGATACAGAAGAGAAGCGGGGCCAAAATACTGCTGGCGCTCAAGGGATATGCACTCTGGGCCTCTTTTCCGGTCATTCGTGAAAAGCTTTATGGCTGCTGTGCCAGCGGACTGCACGAAGCGACACTTGCGGCCGAAACATTTGGCAAAGAGGTTCATACCTACTCACCGGCATTCAAGGAGGAGGAGATCGAAGCGATTGCGCTGCTCTCCCACCATCTTGTTTTCAATTCACCTTCCCAGTTCAAAAAGTTTTCCGCCAAAGCCAAAGCGGTCAATCCCAATCTCTCCCTGGGTCTTCGGATCAACCCGGAATACTCCGAATCTCCGGTCGAACTCTACAACCCATGTGGTCTCTACTCGAGGCTCGGCACGACGCTGACCAATTTTGACCCCAAAATCCTCGAAAGCTGTGACGGGTTTCATTTTCACGCCCTCTGCGAACAGAGTGCCGATGCACTTGAGAAAGTACTCGAAGTATTCGAGGAGAAATTCGGCAGCTATCTTGCAGGTCTCAAGTGGCTCAATTTCGGAGGAGGCCACCATATCACCAAAGAGGGGTACGACAGAGAAAAATTGATCTCGCTCATCAAGTACTTCAAAGAAAAGTACGATGTCGATATCTACCTGGAACCCGGTGAGGCAGTCGGCTGGGAGACCGGCATACTCGTCGCCACTGTACTCGATATCGTTCACAACGGTATCGATATCGCCATCCTCGACACCTCTGCCGAAGCACATATGCCCGATACCATCATTATGCCCTACCGTGCGGAAGTACGGGGCGCAGGCAAGGCGGGAGAAAAAAAGCACACCTGCCGACTCGCCGGTAATACCTGCCTTGCCGGCGATATTATGGGAGACTACAGCTTCGACAAAGCTCTGAAAATCGGTGACAAAATCATCTTCGAAGATCAGATGCACTACACGATGGTCAAAGCCACTACCTTCAACGGGATCAAGTTGCCCTCTATCTCTATCTTGAGAAGTGACGGCACGCTGGATATCGTAAAAGCGTTTGGTTACGAAGATTTCAGGGACAGGCTTTCGTAGACAGAATAATCAAATCAGCCGTGCCAAAATTACTCTGTAAACGGTAACTTCTTGAACTCCCGCTTATAGATAATATCCGCTCCGCTCGACTCCGAATCTGTTGAAATGACCGCTTTGATATCTTTGCTGTAATCATACTGCAGCTTCGCACCGGCCACTTCATCGTTGACGTAAATAATCGTGATCTTATCGGTGATCTTCTTGCCGATCTCCATACTGCCGTCGGCACCCAGAGCGAGGTGGTCGATTTTGATACCGACGTTGGCGAGGGCAGATTTGGCCATTGCGCCTCCCATCATCTTCATCATCTCTTCGCCGTTGTTGTTCCCTGCAGCCTCTTCGGAGTCGAAGAGAATGACCGAGAGGATCTCCTCTTTGCTCAGGCGCGGTATCGAGGAGAAGATAATACCGGGTGTCTCGGGATTTCCCGTCACCTGTATCGTGATCTCATAATTGATCGAATTGTAGACCGCTTTGATATCGAGTATTGGCTTGCTGGGATTGCCGGTGAAAGCGATAATGCTTTTTTTGAAAACAAATTTTTTGTTCTCGAAAGCATAATAGGAACCCTCCATCAGCTCCGCCGTACCCAGAACATAGATCGGCCCCTTTGGTGCTTTTTCGATTTGGAGATCAGCCAGCGCTTTGATATCTGCATCCGCCGTCTTGTAGAGAATCGGCTTTTTCGTATTGACTTTGATCCGCACTGTGAGATTGTCCATAAAGAGACTCTCGCCCTCTTTTTTCATATCCTGCACTATGATGATATCACTGTCGGAGGCAAAGCTCTTCTTGTCCATATTGTAGTGAACATTGCCTCCCAGAATAGTCACCGTACCGACGATATCCGTCTTGACACCATCCAGCCTGGTTTTGATATCGATGGCGCTTTTCATATCGATCATTTCGTGTGTCACAGTGAAGCTATCGGCTTTGGCGATTATCTCACCTTTTTTCTCTTCGATATTGTATTGCCCGGTCACCTTCAACTCGTCATTGATCCAGAACGGCGCAATCTCGACCATGCCGTTCCTCAAACTGACAATAGAAGGTTTGGTCGCAAAAATCTTCTGCTCCTGAAAGGTCGTATGGTAACGATTGAGTTTCAGTACCGAGTCGGAGAAGCCCAGTGATATCAGTGTATCGTTCAGGACATAGTCGGTCTTTCTGTCGGCTTTGTATGTCAGCGCATTCGATGCGAGATTCAGCGAGAGATCTTTTTTGTTCTGCAGCACAAGAGAGATTTTCATATCCCCGTCCAGCGGCGGTGCTTCGAAGCGATAGATCGTATTGATCTTCTTGATCAGTGTCTGGAGTGATGCGACATGGTTGTCGAGTGTCACGTTGCCGTCAAGATTCCCGTCGAAGATAAACTTCGCACCGCCGACGATCAGATCCCCGTCGATATCACTGCTGTTGGTATCGAATGTCACCTTGGAGGTGATGCCCTGCGATGTGAGATCGACGTAGACCCACTTGTCCCGCATCGACAGATTGGTATTCAGCGGACTGAGTGCATCGAGATTCAGCTCTTTGCTGAATCCTCGCAGTAGAGAATCTTTGGGAAACAGTGTTCGCGTCGTGACACTGACATTACCATCATAGAGTAGATCCGCCTTGATATGGGCGATGTTGGAAGTGACATTCGCTTCTGCTTTCAGCGGAGTTATCCGGGCAAAATCCAGTGGCACGTGGATATTTGCACCCACCTTGGCAGCCTGCAGAGGCTCCGGGAGTGAAACCATCTCATTGAGCATAAGCGGCGCTTTGGTTGAGAGGACAAAATCTCCCTTTTTGAAATCCGGAGAAACGAATTTTCCTTTCAATCCCTCCGAATCGATCAGTGCCGTGATACTGCTGATATTACCTTCATAGCTGATTTTCAAATCATTGAGCGGCTTCGTGTAATTACCTTCGATTCCTGTCAAGGGACCGGGAAGCATTTCGCCTTCATATTGCAGCTTGCCGCCTTGAAAGGTCAATCTGTTATCCAACCTCAAGTGCTCCGTATAGGGTGTCGTGACATTGCCCTCGTTCGTCACTGTCAGTTTCCCTTCGTCAATCAGATAGACGATATGGTTTTTCAGTTGCAACGAATCGACGTTGAACCCATCCTCTTCAGCCTTGAGAATCTTTTTGCCTTTGATAAGAATATCAACGACTGCCTGTTTCTCATTCGCATCGATATCGAGTGAGATATCGCCGAAAGCATCCTCCCTGAGAGGCAGGTCGTATGTCGTAAAAAGTCTCTTCAGTGGCGTCACATAGCCGTTCGTCTCGATACGGTTGTCCTGGATCACTCCATGCTGCCTAAGTACAGCGAAACTGGTATTGGCATCGAGGTCGATCGTTCCACTTTTGGCAGTCAGGGACGGGATATCGAAGTGTATATCGCTCGCGTTGAGTTCGACATGCCTGAGCAGTACCGGCTCATACTCGGCACTCTTGATCGATGCATCCATTTTCTTGAGCACCAGAAGCTTGGGAATGAAAGGGTTGGGTGTTCGCTTTTCGTTCGCTCCCGCTTTCGATTCAGGCTTTGATTCGATCGGCTCTGTACTTTTATTTCTCTCGTCCGATATGGCGATCTTGCTGAGTGCCAGTGTATCGATATGGTGAATATCCAGGGAATCGATGGTCACCGTCTCATTCTCCAGACGGGCATTCAGCTTCAACTCACTGAGATTGCTGTCAACCGCGAGCATCGCTCTCCCCACTTGTATCGCATTGGGCCTGGAGGCCAAAACGCGCACCAGATCGACCTGAACAGAAGTGAGATCGATGCGGCCCTTTGTGATGGAGAACTGCGGAAATTTCACCGGCTTGACTTCGATCGTGCCCGACTCGAGCAGCAGACTCTTTGGAAACATGAGATTTTCCGCGGTCGGTGTCTGTGCATCCGAAACCTCATCCGCTTTCGCTTCCTTCTGTGACGCCTCAGCGGCAGGCAGGCTCTTGACAAGTCGATCGATCGCGGCCGTATCGATCGCATCTATGACCAGTTTTGTCACGACAACTTCACGCTCCTTCATTCCGGCTTCCAGCGAAAGATTCGCCAGACCACTGCGGGCGCTCAAAAGGATTTCATCGATACGAAGATCACCATCGGCGAAATAGATCTCTTTTGTCTTCAGATCGACTCCCTCAATCGTAATATTACGCTCCGTAAAGGGATCAACAGAGACATGCGCTTCTCCGATACCGATCGCTACCGGCAATACATATGTACTCTTCTCCTTATCGGGTGTATCCACGGAGAAGTGCGCGACAATCTTTTCGATCGTCTTGACATCAAGCCCTGTCGCTTCGATATGGGTGATGGAGACCTTTTTATGCAGCAGTGGCGCAGGGTTCCATCCCAGCGCAAAATGATCCAGCAGCTTCTCCTCCTGAAAGGTCAGCCCATCGACTTCCAGACCACTGAGCAATCCGCCGGATATCTTTTGGTAGCCAAAACCGAACTGCGGCGCATATTTGTCAGCCGCCCACTCGATCGCCCGTGTCGAATTGAGCACGAAAAGTATAGCGACGACAATGGTTGCAATCAAGCCAAGAACGATATAGGCAAGCCATTTGAAGAAACTTTTCAAAACGATTGTCCTATCTGGAATTGAACCCCATACTGCTTGAGATCATGCACATTGCCGGCAATGTCAACCTTGATCGGCCCGATCGGTGTCATATAACGCACCCCCATTCCTGCCGAAGTCAAAAAATCCCCGGTAAAATCGTAGCTGTTGATTGTCAACATCGTGTTGTCGGTAAAGACGGCGCCATAGAGATCTCCTATGAGGGGGTAATCCGCCTCGAGTGTGAAATTGGCCATCGTCTCGGCACCTTCGATACCGTAGCGAGTCGGCGTGAAGATGACACCGACACGCCTATAGCCATAAGCCCGGTTGCTGTAGGCACCACCGCCAAAGAAGAGTTTGGATTCAGGAACCCGGTTCTGTGTCTCGTCGAGCACGCCCGCTTTGGCCACTGCGGCCAGTGTCATATCACCGAAAGTATAGATCGCTCTCCCCTCCAGTGAAAACTTCAGATAGGCACTGGCGTCTTCAGAATAGGGCAGGCCGTACTCTGCATTCGCTGCAACATAAAATCCCTCTTTGGGATTGAGCTTGGAGTCCCTGCCGTCATAAACGAACTTGATGAAGGGATAAGCCAGAAAAAAGCTTCCCGTCGAAATTGCCTGTGTCAGTTTCGTCTCATCATAGTCATTCAGCAGTGAAATATCGATATCCTCTATCGCAAAACCTGCATTGATCTCAAGTTCTTCGTTGGTGTAGGTAATGTAGCCCTGCGCATACGCTTTTTTCTCCATAAAGCCGGTGTACTCGAGATTGCTGTAGCCTACTTTGGTAAAAAGATCAAGATAGTAGTCGTCAAAACCAAAAAGGGCCGGGGTGAAGAGCGTGACTTCTGCAAGTTGTTCGATCATCGAGTACATCAACCGGATTCTCAGCTTTTTGGCATTGCCCATAAAGTTCTTGCGGATGACATCGCCCTGCACACGTGCTCCGACATTGGTGTCATATCCGACACCTCCGACAAAATACCACGGCTTCGAGATATCAGCTACCACGATATCGATCGGCACGACATTGTAGAATTTCCTGTCATATTTCACCGCAACTGAATCAAAGGCATCCAGAGCATAGAGTGCATCGTAACTCTCCTGTATCCTCTCGGTACTGAAGCGCTTTCCTTTTCTCGCCCGGACCCTGGAGATGATCACTTTGTCGTCAACCGTCTCCGATCCGGTAATATTGATCTTCCCAAAGGTGCAAACGCCACCTTTTTTCAAGACATATTTCAGATCCACCACTTTTTTGTCCAGATCTACATAGGCTTTGCTGTCGAGGTCGTAACTGCAGTATCCCTCTTTCATCATCTCCTCGACAATTTTGCTCTTGATTAGGATGAACTTTTTTGCGGTGAAGACTTCCCCTTTCTCGAAATCTACAATGTGCGAGATATCATAGTCACTCGTAATATTGATATCATGCACCCTGACCGGTTCATCCTCTTTGATGGTAATCAGAACCTTCTCTTTGGTTGTTTTGATCGTGAAGGTCGCATCGTAATACCCTTCCGAATCAAGATAGCTGCGCAATACCTCGGGGAGGGTCGGGATCAGGCGGTCTTTGATCCTGGGATCATACGCTTTCCAGAATTCGAACATACTCTTGACATCGATACTCAATGCATTTTGCAGAGCACTCTCATCCAGATGCTTCTCACCGATAAACTTGATCTCGACCTTGTGGGAAGGAAGTTCGACCTCCTCTTCGCTGGAGAAGAGGGAAAAGTCTGATTTTTTTGTCTCGTTGGATTCACCCCAAAGTATCGTGATGGAGAGTAGCACTGAAACGATTATCTTGAAATACATTATACTACTGTCTCTTCTATTTTTATGATCCTGTCACTCGCCCATCGGGCCAAATCCATATCATGCGTTATCAACAGGATCCCTACCTCTTTTAAATATTTTAACATGAGCTTCATCACATCCAACTGTATGACATTATCCAGTGCACTGGTCGGCTCGTCACAGAGGATCAAGTCAGGCTTCATCAGCAGTGCGCGTAAAATACTGCATCGCTGCAGCTGGCCGCCCGAAAGTTCGTGCGGCAGCTTTTCAAGATATGCTTCGGCAATCCCCATCTCATCGGCGATCGCCCCTATCCCTTCCAGAGAAGCTACATCTTCGATCTGATTGCGTATCGGATAGCTGGGGTGGAAAGAGCTGTAGGGATCCTGAAAAATCCAGGCAATCCTCCCCTTTTCGATCGTGCCGGAAAGGGGCTTGAGATTGCCTGCGATCAGTTCAAAAAGTGTCGACTTTCCGCTGCCGCTTCTACCTACGATCGAGACAACTTCACCCCGATTCAGCTCCAGATTGAAGCCTTTATAGAGCAGTTGTCCTTTTTCGTAGCCAAAGTCGAGTGCATCGATCTTCAGTACTGACGCCTCCTTCATCAGTCCAATTTCCCATCACCAAAATCACCAATCAGCATCTTATCCTCTGATCTGCCCATGTCCATAGATCTTGTACTTGTAGGTCGTCAACTCATTGATCCCCATCGGTCCCCGCGCATGCAGTTTATTGGTCGAGATCCCCACCTCCGCACCGAAACCAAATGCACCGCCGTCCGTGAAACGTGTACTGGCATTGACATAGACACAGGCTGCATCGACCCGGTCGAGGAAGGCTTCAGCGGCTGTATAGTTCTCCGTGATAATCGCCTCGGAGTGTCCGGAACCATATTTTGCGATATGCCCAATCGCCTCATCCAATCCTTCGACCACTTTGATACTGAGAATATTGGCGAGATACTCTGTGTCGAAATCCTCCATCGTTGCCAACTCCACTTCAATAATCTCCTGCACTTCGGGATCTCCACGCATCTCTGTCTCTTCTGTACTGAATGCCGTGTAGAGTCTGGGCAGTGCTTCTGCTGCAATCGCCCTGTCCACCAGCAGTGTCTCCATCGCATTACAGACACCCGGACGCTGACACTTGGCATTGATCGCGATCGCGATCGCCTGCTCGAGATTCGCATCCTGGTGGATATAGGTATGGCAGAGCCCCTTGTCATGTTTGACGACGGGTACGGAGGCGTTCTGGGAGATATAGCGTATCAGCCCCTCCCCTCCCCGGGGAACGATCAGGTCGACATATTGGTCCATTTTGATCAGGCGGGAGACACCCTCTCTGGAGCTGTCAGGCAGCAGTGAAATGATCTCTCTGGGCAGATCGTTTCTCTCCAATACATCCTGCAGCACCTTTGCGATGATCTGATTGGAGTATTCCGCCTCTTTGCCTCCCTTGAGAATGGCAACATTTCCACTCTTGAAACAGAGTGCGCCGACATCGGAGGTCACATTGGGACGCGACTCATAAATAACACCGATGACACCGATCGGCACAGAAACCTTTTCGATACGCAGGTTATCCGCATTGACCCATCCTTCGAGTACTCTGCCTACCGGCTCTGTCAACTGGGCAATCTCACGCAGAGACTGTGCCATTGCAGCGATTCTACCCTCGTCAAGCAGGAGACGGTCAAGCAGTGCGCTGTCAAGCCCATTCTCTTTCCCCGCCTGCATGTCTTTGGTATTTTCTGTTTCTATGGTACTGCTTTGCGATATCAAAGCGTCTGCCATCTCATTGAGTATCCTACTCTTTTTGGCACTCTCCATCGTTGCGATGATTTGCGCACTCGCTTTGGCTTTGACTAAAAAATCTTCCATCTTTTCTCCTTTGATCTCTATTCAGGGCACCTCAACAACCCTGATTATCGTACTTTTGCCGCATTATAGCATAGCATTTTAACGAGCCGATAGGGATGGATTGTGTATATTTCGAACATTAACACTTCTTCTCTTTTCACTTTTGAAAAATAAGATCATATCTGGCGAAATTTTGTCGGAGTGAGAGCACTCCGATGAATCCTTCAAGTAGCTTTGGTTTTCCCAATGTAGCGTGGGCATTCCTGCCCACGACGAAAGGTGATCGATTATTTTCGTGGGCAAGAATGCCCACCCTACGAACTCCGACGGGGAACTGGTAGTATGCGCAGACTGGAGTCTCCTGACTCTGACATTAATGGCACCCTACCCCAACAAATCCCGGACACTCTCCCTCGGATCTTTTCCTTTTTCGATCATCTTGAATACCTCATCGGCAATAGGAAGATAGAGCTCCTCTTTCTCGGCGATATGGTGCAGAGCACGTGCAGTCGGAACACCCTCAGCCACCTCTCCAAGTGCTTCGAGTATCGTCTCCAGGCTTTTGCCTTCTGCCAGCCCCAGTCCCACACGGTAGTTTCTCGAGAGCTTCGAGCTGGCTGTCAGAAAGAGGTCTCCCGCACCACCCAGCGACAAAAAGGTCTCAGCTCTGGCACCGAAATGCTCACCAAAACGTGCCATCTCGACCAATCCTCTCGAGATCAGAGCGGCCCTTGCATTGTTACCCAGTGACAGTCCGTCAGAGACTCCGCCTGCGATCGCGATGACATTTTTGTAGGCACCCGATACCTCGGCGCCTACCACATCATCATCCACATATCCTTTGATATAGTGCGGCAATGCTCTGGCGAACTGCTCCGCCAAATCCAGATTGACCGAACTGATCATTAGTGCGGTAGGAAGAGACTGCTGCACCTCGGCAGCGAACGATGGGCCGGAGATGTAGGCCAGCCTCTCATCGGGGAGATGCATTCCGTAGAGTTCATTGAGGAAGGCACCGGTCTTTGTCTCGATCCCTTTTGCTGCGACGACGATTTTCTGGCCCCTGTCTTGAAACTTCTCGTTCAACCAACTCCTCACAACCTGGGCAGGGAGCGCCATCACCAGATACTCTCTCTCCAGTGCCTTATCGAGTGACACAAAATTCTCGATCTCTCTGGGTGTACGCGAATAGATGACGCAGTCGTTCTTCTCGGAATAGGCATGATAGAGTGCCTGTCCCCACTTTCCCGCTCCTATGATGGCCATACGCATGTTGCCTCCTCACTGTTTTTGATCATCTCTTCAAAATGGTCCAGATCCTCATCCATCCCAAGACAGACGATACGATCCCCACTGTCGAGCTTGTGACTCTCCCCACTGGTAATAAAAATAAAATGCTCCCCCTTCTCGAGGTCCACCAGGCCCAGCAGCAGCACGCCACAGGCATGGAAGTTGACATCATCCACCATCATGCCGTCCAGAAACGAATCTTCCGGTATGATGATCTCTCTGAAGTTGATACCGTTTTCGTCTGACAATATCCTGTCAAGAAAGCGTGTCGAGACTGGCCGCTTTAGAAGGTTGTGGATACGGTTGGCGCTCACCTCATAGAGATCGATCACCTTATTGGCACCCGCCATCAAAAGCTTCTGGCTGGCATAGATCGATCCTGAAATAGCCAAAATATGGCATTCCGGAAAAAGTGGACGCAGAGAGAGTGTCAGAAAAACATTGAGATGCTCATCATCCATCATACAGATCATTCGGTCTTCCGGTGCAGCGATCAGGGCTTCGAGGTGCTCATCTTTGGTGACATCGAAATACATCACATCGGTATAACCATCCTCTTTGGCCTGATTGTAATTGCTCTCATCCGATTCGATAATCGTCAATCTGAACCCGTCATGGAGCAGATTGTATGCAATGCTTCTGGCATGTCTCCCGTAACCGAATAGAAAAACTTTTTTTGTCATCTCAGACTCTCATGATAGAATTCTTTGAAATAGTCCAAACCGATCCGGTACCCCATCAATACCAGTACATCACCACTTTTGAGAACCGTCTCACCGGAAGGATTGAAAAGAAATTCCCTGTCATCCGCTTTTTCGATCGCCATCAATAGCAGTCGTAACTGCTTGAAGTTGATATCCTTGAGTTGCTTTCCGACCAATGGATCATCGGGATAGATCCGGATTTCATCGAAGACAGCTACATCTTTCCCTGTCAGTATGGCATGTGCTGCCTTGTAGAGCTGAGGCCTGGTAATCGCGGTTTGCAACATCTTGTTGGCGACACTGTTGGGCAAAACGATATGATCCGCACCGGCACGCTTGAACTTCTGGACCATCGAGGGATCACTGGCTCTGGCAATCACCCGGATATGGTGCGAAATACTCTTGGCATTGAGTGAAATATAGATATTTTCGATGTCACTGTTGAGCAGGCAGAGTATCGTGATACGGGCGTGTTCGATATTGAACTTCATCAGCGTATCATGGCGGCTTGCATCTTCTCTGAGCGCGTAGTAGCCATCCTTGATCGCCTGACTATACTTCTCCTTGTCCTTCTCCAGGATCACATACTGGTGATCATCGTCATCCCTCTGACGCATAAACATTTTGGTCATCTGCCCGTAGCCACAGATCAGCAGAAACTCTTCACTTTTGTTGATCTGTTCGATAATTCTGCCCTCTTTGAGCTGAATCAGTTTCTCCGAAAAAGCCGATACGATGACAGAGGTGACGAAGGAGATCATCGCAATACCCGCGACGATCACAATCATCGAAATGGTGCGCCCCTCGTGTGTCACCGGTGATATGTCGCCGTATCCCACCGTCGTGATCGTGATCAGGGCCCAATAAATTGCATCGAAGAGTGTATTGATCTCCGGATTGATATGCTCTTCAAAAACATAGATGGCGATACCTGCCGTCACGACGACAAACATCAAAAGGAAAAGCAGCGTAATCAGTTCGAAGCGCTTGTTTCGCAAGACCTCTACAAACTGCGTCAAACTCCTGGTATAGCGAAGCAGCTTGAAAACCCGGAAAAGCACAAAAACCCGCAAAATTCTGATCTCTCTATAGGCTGGAAGGATCGCCAGGAAATCAACGATCATCGCCGGTGTCATCATGAAGTTGAATGTCTCTTTGAGACTTTTGGCCACCGGTTTTTTCAGTGAAAAATCGATCTGGAGAATATGGGCACGCTTGGAGGCTTCGACGATAAGCTTGAATAGGTCAGTATGGACCCACAGACGCAGGAGATACTCGATCAGAAAAACCAGTGAGACCAGATAGATATCATAGATATCCATCCACTCAGGTACAGGATTGCGCACCTCGTAAACCAGTATCCCTACAGAACTGATGATAAAAAACATCATCATCAGATCGACATATTTTTTATAGGGATTATCCGGATCGTTCAGTATCCCGTCAAAGAATTTCTTGCTCCGCTTGTAGCGTGTCGAACGGTTGAGTCTTTTTGCAGTCTTCAGTATCCATTCTCTCAACCACTGCATAGGCTGGCTCTACCCCTGCTTGAGCCGCTCTTTGAGCAGGGCATTGACCTTTCCGGGATTGGCACTTCCTTTGCTCGCTTTCATCGTCTGCCCGACGAAGAAACCAAAGAGCTTCTCTTTGCCGGCCTTGTACTCCTCCACCTTCTCCGGATTGGCAGCGAGGATTTCATCGATGATCGCCAGGATAGCACCGTCATCACTCACCTGCTTCAGACCCAGCTTCTCGATGATGGCATCGATATCACGCTCTGTATGCTCCATCATATGATCCAGCACCTCTTTGGCGCCTTTGCCTGAAACGGTATCATCCTCTATTTTCGAAATCAGTCTGCCGAGGCTTTCCGCATCGACAGGCGAATCCTGGATCGCAACACCCAGCTTATTCAGCCGTCCCAGCAGTTCCGATGTCAGCCAGGTGACAGCGGTTTTGGCTTTGGCACCGTGCGCCAGCATCGATTCGAAATAGTACGCCATCTCTTTGTCGGCACAGATCACCAATGCATCGACACGCTTGACTCCCAGCTCTTCCATATAGCGCTTGACCTTCTCATCGGGAAGCTCGGGAATCTTCTTCGCCTCCTCCATCATCTCATCGGTGACGATGACAGGGCGGAGGTCCGGGTCGGGGAAGTATCGATAGTCGGCACTGTCTTCCTTGCCTCGCATCGACTTGGTGATGTTTTTTGCCACATCCCAGAGTCGTGTCTCCTGATACACCTCCTGATCGTAGATACCGTCTTCGTAAGCTTCTATCTGGCGCTGCACTTCATATTCGATCGCTGCCTTGACGAAACGGAAAGAGTTGAGGTTTTTGATCTCGACACGTGTCCCAAACGCCTCCTGGCCTTTGGGGCGGATCGAGACGTTCACATCACAGCGGAAGGAGCCCTCTTGCATATTGGCATCGGAGATATCCAGATATCGTACAATCGAATGGAGTTTCTTGAGATAGAGTACCGCCTCTTCGGAACTGCGCATATCCGGCTCGGAGACGATCTCAAGCAACGGTGTACCGGCACGATTAAGATCGACTTTCGATACATTTCCCTCATGCATATTTTTCCCCGCGTCCGCCTCCAGGTGTGCACGGGTGATACCGATCGTCTTCTGGCTTCCGTCTTCGAAGTCGATATGGAGATTTCCCTCCCCGACGATAGGAATATCGAACTGTGAAATCTGATACGCCATAGGGCTGTCCGGATAGAAATAGCTCTTTCGGTTGAAGATCGACCGCTTATTGACGACGGCATCGACAGCGTAGCCGAACATCATCGCTTTCTTGACGGCTTCGATATTGAGTACGGGCAGTGCACCCGGAAGCGCCAGGCATGTTGGGCAGGTGTTACTGTTCTGATGCTCCGCAAAGCTGGTGGGGCAGGAGCAGAATATCTTTGTCTTTGTATTGAGCTGCACATGAACTTCCAGGCCGATAACCGTTTCGAACATCAAATAACCTTTATTGAAAAAATCTGATCGAAGCAAATCCCGATGCACCCGCCTCCCGGCAGGCATCGATCTGCACTTGTGTCAGTATGCCTCCAAGGGCAATGATTGGTAAAGATATTATACCTTTTAACTCTTTGAGAGCGGCTAAACCAAGGGGCCTGCCCTTGTTTGGGCTGGGAAATATAGGACTGAAAGTGATCATATCGGCACCCAGTTTTTCCGCCTTTTTTGCCTCATCGATTGAGTGGCAACTGATCACCACAAAAAGTCCCAGCTTTTTCGCACGGCCAATCTCTTCGAATTGCCGGCTCGTTAGATGCACACCATCCGCTCCGAGCTTCGATGCGAGTTCAACGTCACTATGCAGGAGTATTTTTTCAAGAGGAAACTGTTTTGCGCTGCCGATAAACTTTGCGGCAAAGTGTGCATATCGGGGGTTTTCCTTGTCACGGTAGACGAGCATATCCGCTTTTTGTGCGATACGCTTCAAGTCACTGTCAAGTGTTTCGAAAGAGAGGGTTTTGGGGTCTGTTATCGCATAGGAGATCATTTTTCTGCTTTGTACAACAGACTATGATCTACCTGCTTCTTCTTTGTCCAAAGCAGTCTGCCGGTTCTGTCTCAACAGCTCTTCAAGAAGCGATGTCTGCTTTTTCAGCTCTTCAAGCCGCTCCATCCCCACGATCAGATACTCCAGTAATATGACAAAAAAGAGTCCGGGAAGCGCTCCCAGAAAACTCATCATGACGCTGCTGAAAAAACCGATCTGATAATAGGAAAAGAAGGTATAGAGTGTGCCGATCAGGACAAAAGCCCATGCCACACCCAGAAGAAAATTGATCAGGATACCCAGAGTGGATCTCTGCAGTCTCATCTCCGGGCCATTTCTTGTTTTATACTGCGCCCATTGTATCGACTGCAGGATTCGGTGCACTCTCGTGCTCCTCATCGATCGCTACGGCACCTGCGAGGTAGACATAGGTCAGGATCATGAAGACGAATGTCTGCAATAATGCAGAGAAGGTCAGCAGCACATAGCCGGGAAGCGGTGCGATCCAGGGAACCAGCATCAAAAGTACCCAGAGGAAAAGGTCGTCACCCTTGATATTACCAAAGAGTCGGAAAGAGAGTGAAATGATTCTTGAGATATGGGATACGATCTCGATCGGGAACATCAGAGGAGCCAGAATCTTCACCGGCCCGGCAAAGTGTGCGAAGTAGTGCCCCGCACCCTGCTTTCTGATTCCCTCATAGTTATAGTAGAAGAAAACCAACAGTGCCAGAGGAAGGGTCACGTTGATACTGGAAGTCGGCGACTCGAAACCGGGGATGATTCCGATCAGATTGGAGATCAGGACAAAAAGACCGATCGTCGCGACCAGAGGCAGATACTTGCGCGCCATCTCTTCACCGATGACATCTTTCCCCATTTCAATGACACCGCCAAGATAGGTCTCCAGTACATTCTGCGTTCCACCCGGAACCGCCTGCATACTCTGTGTAGCCTTCTTCGCGAGAAACAATACAATCGCCACTACCAGCACCAAATGCCCGATCACCAAGCCATTCCCATGCCCTGTCAATGAACCGATATACGTAAAAACACCTTCCATTCTACTAACCTCTCTCTTTAAAATCTATTTGAGCAAATTATAACTTTTTTTTGCTTAGAGAGGAGGAGAA
>JAOZOG010000602.1 GCA_029933395.1 Sulfurovaceae bacterium
GGTCAGGGTCTGATGAGCCGAGACTGCCGTAGATGTAGCCGTAGTATTTGCTGCCATCGTAGTCTATCTGTATGCAGACGTTGGTGCCGCCCATAGTGCCGGCAATGCCGCCATATTCAGTTACGAGTGAGTGTACGCGTGTTTTAGGCATAGCACACGCCTGTTAGACCGCATACCATACAAGAGACGCAGTACCGTGCAAAGTCCTGGCATAGAAAGTGTCGCCATTCGAAGGGGCTGCAAATATACGCTCTGTATTATCTTCTATCTTCATAACATTCGTCTCTGTAATGGTAGGCGCAGTTGCCCCGGAAGCTATTAAAATAGTCCCTCCGCCGTCTCTTTGACACTGCATACCTTCACCCGCTTCTCCTACCTGCACCCATGTTTCGCTCAGTACCGTTCTTGTCATTTGCAAATCCTTTTTAAAGTATTATAGCACATTTCGCACTTGTGCTGTAAATGGTATTGTACCGCTGTAATTTCTGCTTGAGAGTGCAGAAGTCAGGTCACTTATAAATTTTAAGGTCCATGTACTTTCTGTACCGAAAAGAGGCATTGTTACATCGAATACATCATGCCCATAAGCAATGTCATTCCTATACCAATCAAAGAAATCAGCCATGTTGCCGGTACATTTTATGACGATCGTGCCTTTGATCTCTGCATTTTCTATTCTGTAGTTATTTATATAATTCACACGTTTTGGAAATTTTTCAGAGTGCCCGTCAAGTTTCATATATGCTATGGCCTTTGGGAACTCCGCATACTTTGGTTCAATACTGAAATACGCCATATCAAAATCAATAGTATTCCCCACTGCCCCGCCGGAAGCACCCGCAAATAAAGTGAACATCGTATCGATATTGCCGTCTGCTGTAACCTCGGCCTCTTTCTCTTCCCATACTCCGGTCGCCGTGTTGTATTGCGGGTCTATTCCCCATCCCTGGCACTCACAGTACAGCGAGAGGTCCGACACTTTCTGCTTCCATTTCACTATCATGCTCTTCCCGACACTGACATCTTCGGTCAGGTCCCCGGACTCTCCGGTGTTTGACATGCGCAGGTATCCGTACATGTCACCTGTGTTGTCAGTTCCCTCTATCGTGTAAGTACCATCTCCATTATCTGTCACAGTCGCATTCACGCCTGTTATGTCAGCTGTGGGTAAAACTATGTT
>JAOZOG010000175.1 GCA_029933395.1 Sulfurovaceae bacterium
TTCAGCACCCCAGGCAATACGGCACGTGTCAAGGACAACTGGATCAAAAACTTCCGCGACCCCAAACTCAACCGATTGGTCCAGGAAGCACAAAAAAACAATCCAAACCTGAAAATCTCGGCATCCAGAGTCGAAAGAGCGATCGCCCTGATCCAACTCTCGGAATCCGAACTCAAACCAGTCATCAATCTCGCCGGCTACTACAGAGACAAGAACGACGAGGGGCTGAATGAAGTAGCGTTCGGCGGTGCGAGTATCAGCTGGGAACCCGATGTCTGGGGGCGCGTACAAAATCTGGTCAAAGCACAAGAGGAGTTGACTGCCGCACAGGCTGCCGACTTCGACTTCGCCAGACAGTCGCTTGCCGCCACGACAGCCAAAGCCTGGTTCCTGCTCAATACCGACAGCAAGATCTATGACTTCACCCAGGAGATCGTCAAGATTCAGGAGAAGGGTCTAAAGGTCCTGACTGCCAGAGAAGAGATCGGACAGGGCAACAAACGGGATGTCCACATCTCCCGGGCACTGGTCGCTTCGGCAAAAGACTCGGCTCAGGCTGCACTCTCCTCCAAAGAACGCTCCCAGAGAGCACTTGAGCTGCTCCTGGGCCGCTATCCTGCCGGCAAGATAAAGCCGGGAAATCTTGACAAAGTACCGCCACGTATCCCGACAGGAATGCCCGCTCAGCTACTGGAGCGAAGACCCGACCTCATCGCTGCAGAAGCGCGCGTAGCCGCCGCCTTCCACCAAAAAGCGTCGGCAAAACTCCTTCGCCTTCCCAATATCCGCCTGAAACTTGGCGTGGGACCCAACACAATCAACGATGCAGTCAGCAGTATATCCGCCGGTATCCTCGCACCGCTCTATACAGGCGGGGCAATAGAGGCGCAGATCGCCACTGCAACTGCCGATCAAAAGGCCGCGATTGCCGCGTATGCCCAAACAGCTCTGCGTGCATTCCGCGAAGTCGAAAATGCCCTCTCTGCCGAAAAACATTTGACAACCCGGCTCAAGTATGTCACGACAATGGTCAAAGAGTACAAGACAGCCTATAAAATGACAGTCGAGAAGTATCGTATCGGTGAGAGTACCGTCCTCGATATCCTGATCATACAGGGCAAGTGGATCTCAGCAGAGATCAAACGGCTTCAGATCGTCAAACGACGCCTGATCAATCGCGTCAATCTGCATCTTGCACTCGGCGGGAGCTTTGATAATAGAAGATAGTTGTCTTGATCTCTTCATTTAACAAGACCAAAAGGACAGAACCATGCATGAGCACCTTACCATACTGGGGATTGCCCTGGTTATTCTGGGGTATGGCTACTTCTCCAAACTGCTAAATCGCTATAACATATCAGGACCGATGGTCTTTACTGCTGTCGGCATACTGCTCTCTCCCCTCTTTCTGGGAAGCGGGCCCATACAGCCGAACTCGGAAGCGGTACAGATCGTCGCAGAGATTGCCCTGATCCTTGTGCTCTTCAGCGATGCCGCGGCACTCAACCTCGTACATCTGAAGAGCCAGTGGCGCCTCCCCACCCGGCTTCTCTTTGTGGCGATGCCCATCACGATCATACTGACCACCTATGCAGCACAATACTTCTTTCCGGGCGAGGAACTGATCTACCTCTTCCTGCTTGCACTGATCCTTGCACCCACCGATGCAGCACTCGGCAAGGCCGTCGTCAGCGATACTCGCATCCCCGAAACCGTACGCAATACCATCAATGTCGAGAGTGGACTCAATGACGGTATCGTCTTTCCTGTCCTCCTGACGACTCTGGCTATCATCGCCAGTGAAGGAGGAGGTCAAAACAGCGGCTGGCTGGGGTATATCGCGCAGCAGATCGCTATCGGTGCCGTTGCCGGGGGCCTGGTCGGATGGGCAGGAGCCAAACTGGCACAAATGGCAATGAAGCGGGAGTGGATGGAGCACCATTACTATAATCTTATTCCTATTGCTTTGGCGATCTTCGCCTACTACTTTGCCGAGCACTTTGGAGGCAATGGCTATATCGCCGCCTTTTTTGGTGGACTTCTCCTGGGCAATACCGACCCGCAGATGAAAGAGCATGTAGAGAATTTTGCCGAGAGTGAAGGAGAGTTTCTTATTATGGTAACGTTCCTGATCTTTGGTTTGGTATTTGTCCCTGCTACGATTGCTTACTGGGACATGAAAGCATGGATCTTTGCCCTGCTCAGCCTCACAGTTCTGAGAATGCTGCCTGTCGTCATAGGCTTTGGGCGCTTCAAGCTTGATGTTTCTACACGACTCTTTATAGGATGGTTTGGTCCGCGTGGCATCGCTTCGATTCTCTATATTCTGGTAGCCGTTGGGCAATTGGGAGACGTCAAGGGGCACGAAACAGTTTTTGCCGTCGCGACTTTGACCATTCTACTCAGTATTCTTCTGCATGGATTGAGTGCACAGCCACTGGCTATACTTTACAGCAAAAGCCATCGCGAGGGCGAAATCAAAGGAGAGGAAAATACCAGATTATCTTAACATATTCATTTTTATTATGTATTAATATATATTTTATGCTTTTTACTCTATAATTATTGCATCTTAATACATAAAGGAATTTCTTATGAAAAGAATTATTTTGATCCCTCTACTGGCCGCTGGAATCGCCTTTGGTGCAGATGCTGACAAAGCCAAGCAGATAGAAACGATGCAAAATCTGGAAAATGCCCTCGCCACCATCCAGAAAGGAATGATGTACAACAACAGAAACATCGTCGAAAAAGGTGTCATCGAGGTCAAACTCAATACCAAGGATATCAGTACGTTTGATATCAAAAATGAGCGTGGTGCCAGATTCAAGGCCAAAAAATACTCTATGACAGAGGCACTGGCAATCGAAAAACTGGCAGAAGATATTCTGATTGCTTTCGATAAAGGCAAGCGAAACAGAGTGCTGGATACCTACCGAAGGCTGCAAAACCAGTGCATGACATGTCACGCACTGGTACGAAAGTGGTAAGCTGCCCTGCTATTTACCTGACCGCTTCATCACCATCACCGATGCGGTCATCCCTACCCTCAGTTTCACTTTTTCGGGCAACGGCTCATCGAGCTTGACCCGTACCGGTATACGCTGAGCCAGTCGAATCCACTGGAAGACCGGCTTGACACTGGGCAGGAGATTCTGCCCGGGGTTGCCGTCAGAGGGGGCAATACCCCAGGCGATCGACTCCACTTTTCCTTTGAGCGGTGTATCAGGATAGGCCATCAGCGTCACCCTCGCCTCATCTCCTACTCTCACATCCGCCACATTGTCTTCTCTGAAAAAACCAAAAACCCAGAAGGTGCTTTTGTCTACCAGCGCCAGCAGCGGACGGTTGGCGACGGCCTGTGTACCGATCTGAAAATTGATATTGGAGACCCATCCATCCACCTCGGCCTTGACATTGCAGTAGGAGAGATTGAGTTTGGCATTGTAGAGGCGCTCTTTGGCGACATCGATATCGGAGAGTGATTTGAGATAGTTGACACGGTTTCGGTTCAAGTCTTTTTGGGAGACGGCGCCTTTGTCCCGCTTGGAGATGCTCAGAACACGGTCATATTCGATCTTATAGCCTTCAGAGGTCTCCTTCGACCTCTTCAACTGTGCCTCTGCCTGCCTGACCTTCAGAGCATAGACGGAAGGATCGATATCGAAAAGTGGATCGCCCTCACGCACATATTGATTATCCGCGACATGGATAGCGACGATCATCCCTGAGACTCTCGGGGTGACCTGGATCACCTGGGTACGCACCTGGCCGTCACGGGTCCAGGGGTTATCGAAATAGTCTCTGAATTTATGGTAGCCGAAATAGCCCGCCGTTGCGAGTATGGCCAGTGTCAGCGTCAGTTTAACCAGTGTTTTGAACATCTATAACCTTTAGAATTTGATCCAGTAGTGGTCTATCAATACCATATAGAGCAGCATGATGGCGAGAAAAATATAGCTGGGCGCATAGAACCAGCGTGAGAGCTTCAGTTTGTCCAGCACGCCGACCGTAATAACCGCCGCCAAAAATGCGAATACGAGTACTGCCAGCACCGGCGCGAAATAGACATCTCCGATAGCGAGTTCGTGAGGATAGGGATTAGTCATTTCCAAATCCTTTCGGCAGTTTGGTCATCTCTCTGTCGAGCAGTTTTCCCCAGTCTGTACGTGTTTTCATCTTCTGCGCAAGCTCCTTTGAGAGATAGGACCTGCCTCTGCTGATCTGCCAGCCTCCGCCCAGTGCCTTGTAGAGTGCGATGGCATTGAGCGCAACATTTCGCTTGATAGTGGCGAAGCGATCCTGCGTACTGGTGAGCTTCTCCACGGTGGTCAACAGACGCTGATAGCTGACCAGGCCGTCGTTGTACTGCACGACAGAGATGTTGAACGCACGGATCGTCGCTTCGACTGCCTTCTGGTTCTCTATCTGCTGTTTCTGCGTCAGGATATAGCCGCTGAGTGCACTGGAGACTTCAGCCACAGCGGAGAGTACCGCTTTGTTATAGTTGACCAGACTCTCTTCAAAGACGGCATCCTGAAGGCGTATCTGATTCTTGATGCGGCCATACTGGAAGATATTCCAGGAGAAAGAGGGACCGATAGTGACACCCAGCGG
>JAOZOG010000603.1 GCA_029933395.1 Sulfurovaceae bacterium
GGTACGGTGGATAATCTTGACAAAATCGATGAAGCGATTGTTGCAAATCTCAAAGAGTGGGATTATGAGTCGATCGGTAAAGTCGAGAAGGCGATTATGCGGTTGGGGGTCTACGAGATCCTGATCGCAGGTACCGATCGTGCAATCATTATCAACGAGGCCGTAGAGCTTGCCAAAGAGTTGGCGGATGAGAAATCTCCGCAGTTTATCAACGGTGTACTGGACGCGATAGGAAAAGCGTAACATGGGCACTCCTGCCCACAAAATATTTCCATTTGAAACCATTAATCGTGTAATCGTGGGCAGGAGTGCCCGCGCTACGAAAAAGGAATGAGTGCTATGGCAAAGCGTATGTCTATCGACGAAGCAGTCGACCTGATCCAAAATGCCGATCTCAAAGCGTTGGGAAAAATGGCTTTGGCGCGCAAGCGGGAGTTGCACCCCAGAAAGGTGACAACTTTCGTAGTCGACCGCAATATCAACTATACCAATGTCTGCTGGGTTGATTGTAAATTCTGCGCCTTCTACCGTCATGAGAAAAACGATCAGGCCTATGTTTTGACATTTGAGGAGATCGACCAAAAGATCGATGAGTTATTGGAGATCGGCGGGACACAGATCCTCTTTCAGGGCGGGGTACATCCCAAGCTGGAGATCGAGTGGTACGAAGAGTTGGTGGAGCATATCCATCAGAAGTATCCGCAGGTGACGATCCACGGATTCTCGGCGATCGAGATCGACTATATCGCCAGGCGATCCGATATCTCTATCTCCGAAGTACTGCAGCGCCTTCACGCCAAGGGGCTCGCTTCGATCCCCGGTGCGGGAGCGGAGATCCTCAGTGACCGGGTGCGCGATATCATCGCTCCCAAGAAGCTTGACAAGGATACCTGGCTGGAAGTACACCGGGAGGCGCATAAGCTTGGGATCAAGTCGACTGCGACGATGATGTATGGTACGGTCGAGACCGATCGGGAGATCGTCGAGCACTGGGACTATGTGCGGCAGCTCCAGGATGAGACGGGTGGTTTTCGGGCCTTCATTATGTGGTCGTTTCAGGGGAAAAATACGGAGCTGATGGAGGAGTATCCTGAGATACAGAAGCAATCCTCAAATCGTTATCTTCGTCTTCTGGCGGTTGCGAGGCTCTTCCTGGACAATGTCCCCAATATCCAGAG
>JAOZOG010000604.1 GCA_029933395.1 Sulfurovaceae bacterium
TGGAATCCCCCTTAACACAATAGTATAATACAAAACGGTTAACGGAAATTAAAAAGACGATTAAAAAGGTTGATGAAATTGTCAAAATGGAGATTGATCGTAAGTGAAGAGGTTTCCGCGGCATGGAACATGGCAGTCGACGAAGCGCTCCTTCGCCTATTTCGTCCCGGCGACACCCCCATCCTGAGACTTTACCGCTGGGAGACGGCTCTGAGTTTCGGACGCTTTTCGAAACCCGCCGAATCGGTCGATCTCGATCTCATGGAAAAGCGCGGCATCGCGTGCGTCCGCCGCATCACGGGGGGCGGCATCCTGATCCACGGCGGTGATATCTCCTACAGTCTCGTACTACCCGCCGCCTTCGCGAAGGAGTATGGCGTCAAAGGGAGCTACCGGCACCTTTGCCGTTTTCTAATCCGCTTCTACGAAAAGCTCGGACTCTCCGCCGGTTTCGCGGGCGACTCGGGCCTGCAGGAGAGCCGTTCACGCATCTGCCTAGCAGGAAGGGAAACCTACGACATCGTCATCGACGACAGAAAGATCGGCGGCAACGCCCAGCGCCACACCCGCGCGGCCATGCTGCAGCACGGCTCGATCCCCCTGCGGTACGACCGGGAAAGATTCGAATCCCTCTTTTCGGTCCCTTCGGGGCTCGAAAGCGGCACATCCCTCAAAAAGCTGGAGATTTCACACTCTCCCGACGTTCTGCGAAGCCTCCTGACCGAAGCCTTCCGTGAAACGATGGAGGCCGAACTGCTCGAAGGAGAGCTGCGGCACGAGGAGGCGTCTCTGGCCCGCCATCTGCTCGAAACGAAATATACCAACCCCGAATGGAATCTCGATGGAAAAGAACCGACTCAAAAAGCCTGAATGGCTGAGAAAGAAGATCACCCCAAGCATGATGAGGGAGGTGGAGGCGATGATCGCCGGAAGCGGCCTCCATACGATCTGCCAGGAGGCGCTCTGCCCCAACATCGCGGAGTGTTTTTCCAAAAAGCAGGCGACTTTCCTGATCCTGGGCTACCACTGTACCCGCGGATGCACCTTCTGCAACGTCACGAAAAAGCGGCCCCTTCCCCCCGATCCCGACGAGCCGCAGCGCGTGGCCGAGACGGTGAGGCGGATGGGTCTGCGCCACGTGGTCGTCACCAGCCCCACCCGCGACGACCTCCTCGA
>JAOZOG010000176.1 GCA_029933395.1 Sulfurovaceae bacterium
GTTTGAAGATGAGACCGGAAAACAGTGGGAGATTGTTTCATCAACTCCTGTTGTAGTTCAGGGGCTGAATATCGTTTATGAGTTAAGGTGCCGAAAGTGACGCCTACGGAGGAACTCGACAGCATAACCAGGCAGATAGGGGATGTCGTCAAGACCTCATCGATAGAGCTGCTTAGAAAAATAAAGCTTGGGCAGCCTGTAGATACGGGCAATATGCTAAAGGATTGGAAGATAACGCCAACAAAGCCTAACAATATGGGGTTCCTTATCTCCAACAACGTAAGCTACAATTGGTTTATATGGAGAGGTCGCAGAATGGTGAAAGGTAAATGGTACGGATCCAATAAAGGTTGGGGCCGTGTCGGTGGGCAATACGTGGTCGATCAGGAAGAGGTCGAGATACAAAAAAGACTTGATGCGATCAAGGGGGCGTAAATGACGAGCTATGAACAGTATGTGGATGTAGTGGAGCATATTAAGGCAGTATGGGTAACAACGCCTGTATTTGTGAAAGATGAGCCTATCGAAGTGGATCCTCCATACCTTGTCGTTCAGAGCTATGGTATCTCGAATACGACCTTGAACTGTGGAAGCATACGAGAAGATCAAAGGGGCTACGAGCTCTTTTGTTATGCGGCGCATCGTGGCAAAGCCGAGAAGCTTGTCAGTGATGTTTTGGATGCCCTAAACAATACAAGAACGACAAGCGGCCTTGACGTTTGTGGCTTGGAGTATGCCGAGCCTATTGCGAAAATGGAAAACGGCATATTCGAGGCCGTAATAAGATTTACAGTAAAATCACACAAGATAGACTAAGGATAAAAAAATGGCATTGATAAATACAACGAAAACGGCCTTTTTCATTAACGCTGCATCGGGCGACCTGCCTGTACCCCCTGCCGGCTTTGTGGAGGCTTCGGAGCCAACCCTGTTTGCTCCCGAATTTGAAAGTATCGAGTACAGGAGAATAACAGGGAAGCTAAACACGAAAGAGACGATAATCGACACGTGTGCCGCTGCCGCTGCATTTGAAATGATAAACACGATGCGATCATCAAACGTGGCTGCCGACGCACTAGCCACACCACCCGAGTATGGATTACTCTTGAAGTCTGCGGGCTTTGAAGAGATTATCGATACGACAACGCCCGGACAGGAAACAGTAACCTATGTAAACGGCACGGACTCGATGCCCAAAAGTTCCGTGCTACTGTATCTCGACGGCAACAAATTTGAGTTCACCGATTCGCTTGTTTGCGGCATAGGGATGGAGTTTGAAAGGGGCAACATTGCAAAAATGACAGCCTCCTATAACGGATATGTAGATAGTCCGATACCTGTAGATGAGGACAACCCGGCAGTAACGCCATCGAGTGAGCCTCCACTTATTGTTTCGTGTGCAGATATCTTTACTGTTGGCGGCGACTGTATTCCGCTTACGAAGGTTTCTATCAGTATGAATCCCGAAGTGCAAAATATCTATACGATAGGCGGCACGTGCGGGATCAAGCAGGCAGAGATCTCCGACTATGCACTTGAGATAGTGGCGGAGTTCTATGTCGATAGCGATACTTTTGGCAGAGAGCCTACTGATATTACTAACGGCACATTCAAAGCGATAGAGATCAAGCTGGGGCTCGATGGTAATTCGGATACCGTAAACGGCAAGTCCGTAGTGCTTACGGCAGATTTGTCGAAGACCATACTGTATGAAGACAGCGAAGACAAGAGTTATGTGAAGAGAACCGTCACTTATCGGCTTATGGACGGGGCTACATCTGCTCTATCAATCAAGCACGGGTACTTTTCATAATGGCGCGCATTACTACGAAGCAGCCTTTTACTTTAGAGGTGGATGAAGAGACTATCCGGGGCACTGTTTACGAGCCTACGAAAAAACAGCAAAAAATGTTTAACAAGATGGAAAAGGCAGGAGACAAGCCGGAGGATATTTACAAGAAAGCTATCGAAATAAGAGTGGAGTCTGATAAAAAAGACTTTATTTTGGAACTTGGTAAGAACTTTGGATATGAGTACGTTTTCAAAACTATCCTGTACGACGCGATAGAGAAGCTTAAAAAAAAAGAGTCCGCCTAATAAGGTGGGCCTACCAGAGAGGGGCTAATATGGATTTTTCTACCATCAAACCGGAAGACAGGGAATCCATAAAAGCCGATCCTCACTCCGATATTGTATTCCCCACACAATCCGAATTTAAAATTATTTCCATTTTTGAAAGCATCCCTACGGTGGGCGGCGCTATGGTGTACGAGGCAATGAAAGATTTTTTGCTTTGGGCAGAATATGAGCCAAAATATTATATACCGCTCTTTATTGATATGCAGGCCGAATTCAAGAGGGGGTTAAGCAATGGCTAAAATAAATATCGATGTGAGCGTTACAAATAGTCAGCGCTTAGACGAAGTGGACAAGAAGCTCAAGAAGCTTGAAAAGAGCACTGATTCTCTGGGTAAAAAAGTAAATGACTCTGGCAAAATATTCGGAATGTCAAAGTTGAGCGTGGCGGGTTGGGCAACGGCTATAACGGGCGCACTTGCAGCAGTTAACAAATTTGTATCCGCAGGAGCGGAGTTCTTAAAGAATCAGGAGGATATGAACGCGGCCATAGCGCACACTTCCGACCTCGCAGGCGGTGTCGATGAATCTTTTGGCGCACTGTCCGCGACAATAGTAAAAAATACAGGTGCCTGGGAGGCTTACAGGGATACCCTTGATAGCGTTTCGAGCGCACTGGATGGGTTATCCGTTATGCTTGGGGGAAAAATAGCGGCTGCATACCGGATTGAAAACGAGATATCCCAGCAGCGCATACTTAACAAGCAAAAAGAGATAGAGATAAACAAGAGAATTGTTGATTCTATAAACAAGGAGCAGAAAGCCAGAGATGCCGCATTCGAGAAAGAGATACAGCAAGATATAGAGCGCCAGAAATGGATGACGAAAATAGAGGAGAAGATAGCCAAAGAGCAAAAGGCTATTGAAGAGAAGCAGCGGGCAGAAGAAGAGGCTATTTATGTCACGGAACTTGCGAATATTGGTTATGACGCGATGGGTGAAAGCCTCGATAACGTCACTAGTTCCACAAAAAAAATGAGGGAGGCCACAGAGGCGGCGGCAGAAGCGTCGAAAGAGGCTGCCCAAGCATCCATTGCGAGCGCAAACGCCTACAGGGTACAGGCTATCGAGGCCAACAATGCAAACGTGGCTCAGGGCGGAACTTCCGCAACATACAGTGTTGGAGGCGGAACAGCCGCCTATGGTACAGGCTACAGTTATTCAGAATCGGAAAGAAAAGCCCGGGGGATGAGTGACTATGAATACGAGATGCTCAAAGAGTCGAAGAAGCAAACCAATATCCAGCAGGATACCTATTATGCAGTTAAAGGCTAAAACATGATAATGGTGCCACAGCAAATATCGGATTATATGTCGATAAACGTAAAAATGGCCTATCAGCGGTGGTCTGCGACTACTACATACAGCGCGGGCAGCAAGGTAACATACAATTACCACGAGTATATGTCTGTTGTCGATGACAACAGGGATAATACACCATCGAGAGATTCTGGCCTGTGGCTGCTTATCGGGGTGAGTAATCATTACGCGTGTTTAGATATGCAAAGCTCTACCTGGACGACGTGTAACCAATATTCCATAATCGACTATATCGACTCATACGATATGGAAATAATTTTTTCCGGAACACTTTTTGATGTAATCGGATTGGGCGGGATTGTCGCCTCAACAGTCGTGATTTATGAATATAATTTGCATTGGCAACTTATAAACGAAACGGAATATGATGTAGAAGAGGACAGGTCTTGTTCCGACAGTTGGTATGACTATTATTTCTGCCCAATTACATCTACAAGGAAGACAGACACCATCTTGCACAGGTTTTTTCCGGCAGCCTCTTTTTTAAAGATACTGTTAAAAGAGTCCAGAAAGGGGTACTCAGCGGTTAATTACCTGGTAGGCGGCGAATCGTTCAATATGGGAGAGGCGCTGTATGGTAGCAAGCTGGGACTTACCACATACTCAAGACGAGAGCGGGATCAATTCAGCATCGAACAGATAGACGAGACAAGAAAATCATATTATCACGATATAGATTTTGTCGTAGATGCGGACAGAACGGTAGATGTGCTGCGAATGATAAAGCAGACGGTCAACCAAACAATGCTATTTGCATCCGACGAAAGCGATCCTGACGACTCACTCTATGAAAATCTTATGTTACTCGGATATGTGGAAGACGCGAATATCGTTATGACAAACGCTCAAAAGAGCTTTGGGTATATAACACTCAAAGAGGAGTTGTAATGGCTACCGTAAAACAGCAGATAATCGACAACAATTACAGAATAAGCGGATCACAAAAGGTGACGTTGGGAAAGAATGTAGTATGGGAGTCTTCGAACTATTACTACTTTAGGATCAAAGAGCGGTGCAGAATGTCGATGAATAACAGTCCGCTGATATGGCTGGAGGCGGGCGAGAGTTTTATTATAGACAGGAGTGCCACGTATGTTTTTGACAGGGATACATACCTGGAGGTGGGCTATTCCCCAGAGTTTTTT
>JAOZOG010000177.1 GCA_029933395.1 Sulfurovaceae bacterium
GCTTTGTGCAAACAGGAAGTGTGGATATAGTCTACATAGAGGAGTGCGATTCTCTCTATTCACGTCAATTTCAGATCAAACTATCCACAAAGAAGCTAAAATAAATACATTACCCATAAGGCACAGAATGAAGACGGAAATCTACTCCTATCAAAAAGAATGGAATAAGCAACTGGATCCATCGATGGATTCGAAAGAAACACTTGTTTTGCTTTTTTCTTCCATCGGTCAGGAGAAACGAAACGATGCGCTGAAGGATCTGTACAATGCATTTCCAAATGCCTATATCATCGGATGCTCCAGTTCGGGGGAGATCTATCAGGAGGAGATATGCCATCATACTCTGAGTGTGATGGTCATTCGATTCGAACGAACCCGCCTTGCACTTGCATCGGTATCGATCGAAGCGGTTTCCGAAACCTATCAAGCAGGTGAAGCGCTTGCCCGGCAGCTTCTCCAGGAGGATCTGCGACATCTTTTCCTGCTTTCAGGACAATGGGAGATTGACGCTACAGCTTTGACCGGGGGTATCAATGCCGCCCTCCCCTCTTCCGTGCCCGCAACAGGTGGAGTGGCAGGGGATGATATGAAACGGGGATCCAGCTGGATTCTGTATGACGGCAAAGTCGCTCACAGTGAGGTTGCCGCGATCGGCTTTTATGGCTCTTCCATACGAATAGGCTATGGTTGCCAGGCTGGATGGGACAGGCTTGGCCTTGAACGAAAAGTGACAAAGATCAGAGGAAAAGAGCTTTTTACACTGGATAACAAGCCGGCTCTGGAGATCTACAAACGCTACCTGGGGGAGAGAGCAAAAGATCTTCCCTCAGCTGCCATGCTCTTTCCTCTGGCCATTCTCGATGACCGTGGAGAGGAGCTCAAAATACGTGATATTTTCGAGATCAACGAATCAAACCAATCGCTGATTCTCAATGACTCGATTTCGGAAGGCACCTATGTATCACTGATGTTCGCCAACTTCAACAGATTGGTTGACGGTGCCTATTCCGCCGCAAAAGAGGCTTGCGCTTCAGGCTTCAGAGAGGATCTCGATACGGCAGTGATCGCCATCAGCTGTATTGCACGCAAACAGTTGATGCAGCAACGCACCGAGGAGGAGGTGCGGGCAGTATTGGAGGCTTTGCCGCCGGGCAGCCATATGGTGGGGTTCTACTCCAATGGAGAGATCTCATCATCCAGAAGCAAACTTTGCTCACTCTACAATCAAACGATGACATTGACCGTCATACAGGAGCATTGAGATGCATCGACTCCTTAAAAGGCAACTGCAAAAATTGGGATTATACGAAAAAGATGGGCCTGTAGAGAGAGACAGATTCGACAGGTTGATGGCACTGATCTCCGAAACCTATCGGGAAGACGATATCAGCTGTGATATGCTGCAGAACTCTCTCAAAGTCTCATCGATTGAGATGCGAGAACTCTATCATCAGCTTCAGGAGAAGAGTGAACGCCGACTGGATGCTGTCGTCTCCGTCATTCCGGATATGATTTTTCTGATGGATGCAGAGGGAAAATATCTTGACCTTTTTGCCGAGGGCAAAGAGCACCTGCTTTTTATGCCCAAAGAGGAGATTATCGGCAGATATATCAAAGATCTTTTCGACAGGGAAACCACATCGATCTTCCTGCAGGCTATCGCAAAAGCGATAGAGAGCGGGAAGCTCAACACAATCGAATACCAACTCCCTATTTCCGGCGTCAAAGAGTATTTTGAAGCCAGAATTATGCCGACCGGCCTACAGGAGTCCGGTATCGATACCGTCGTGGCCGTTGTCAGGGATGTCACGGAGCAGAAACAGCAGGAGGATCAGTTTCGTCTTTCAGAGATCGTCTTCGAGGAGGCGACAGAAGGCATCATGATCGAAAACAGCGACCGTATCGTCATACGTGTCAATCCTGCCCTGGTTCGTATCCTCGGTATCCCTAAGGAGGAACTGATCGGCAGACACTCCGATGATTTCGGCAAAGTCATCAGTCCGCAGAGCAAACAGAATATCATTCAGGCCATGGAGAGTGTCGGGCACTGGCATGGCGAAATAGAAATCCAGCATAAAGAGAAAAGCCCCACTCTCGGATGGTTGACGATCGATACTGTCAAAAATGACGATGGAGAGATCAAAAACTTCGTCTTTATCCTGACCGATATCTCCGAGATCCGCTACTCAAGAGAAAAGCTGGCTTATCTGGCCACACACGATTCTCTTACCAAGCTTCCCAACCGATCAATGCTTTTCGAGCGGCTTGAGCACGCCATAGACTCTATGGAGCGCAGTGGGAGAGAGGGGGCACTCATTTTCATCGATGTCGACCACTTCAAAGAGATCAATGACAACTATGGGCACCGGACCGGTGACTATCTGCTCCAGGAGATCGCCCTTCGACTCCAGCATGCCACCAGAAAGAACGATACCGTAGGAAGATTGAGCGGAGACGAATTTCTTGTGATTGTGGAGGATACTCCCAATATCGATGCAATTTTACATATCATACACAAGATCAGGAAACTCTTCGACTCGACATTTCATATCAAAGATATCCAGATCGATATTACAGTCAGTATCGGCATCGCCCTCTTCCCCAATGATGGAGAGAGTGCCGGCCTGTTGATCCACGCAGCGGATCAGGCGATGTACAATGTCAAAAAGAAGGGCGGGAACGATTATGAATTCTATTCCAAAGAGTTTACGATCCTCTCCAGTGAATATTTCAGAATCCAGAGTGCGATCAAGAGGGCGATCAAGGAGGATCGTTTCAGCATCCTGTACCAACCACAATTTTCTCTCACAGATGGATCACTGACAGGCATCGAAGCATTGCTGAGATGTGATGAAGAGGAGGTCAGGAACATCCCTATCATACAACTGATCACGATAGCGGAAGAGAGCGGTCTCATCAGTGCTATCAGCCACTTCGTCCTGCAGAAAAGCTGCAAACAGGTCGCAGAGTGGCAGAAGATCGTCTCCAATCCACTGAGAATAGCCGTCAATCTGTCACGAAGAGAGTTGTGCGAACCGGAGCTGGTCGATATGATCAAGAGAAATATCGATGTCTGTTGCCTTGAGCCGCTGATGCTGGAGTTTGAAATTACAGAGAGTACCCTGATACAGAGTACCAAAGCTGCCAGAAAAAATATCGAAATTCTTCGCGAAATGGGCTGTCGCTTCTCCATCGACGATTTCGGCACAGGCTACTCCTCCCTGAGCAACCTCAAAGAGTTCAATTTCGACAAACTCAAAATAGATAAATCATTCATCGACAACATCGCCTCCGATGAAGATGACAAAATTATCGTATCGGCGACAATCACAATGGCACAAAAACTTGGCCTGACTGTGTTGGCAGAAGGAGTCGAAAATGATATTCAGGCCAAAGTGCTCAAAAGTTTCGGCTGCGACGAAGTGCAGGGATACCTCTACAGCAGGCCCGTTACGGCAGACATCATCTCTGATCTCCTTCGCAAAGAGAATAGTCAAATAGCATTTTTATAGCACAATGGACTGATACCTGAACTACAATAATTCTCAGAAAAATTCCGAGATCCCTGATCGTCCTCTTTGCCATCCTCACCGGTCTCCTGTTCATTATGTACACCCACGGCGTCGGCAGTGAAGTGATGCAGCGTATCGCCGCTCCGATGATCGGTGGGGTGGTGATATATGAGATGTACAAGAAATATTTGTTGAAGAAAGCGGAAGAATACAGACTAGATACTTATCCTGTCTCTCCCCTCCACCTTCGACCGATAGAGCAGGATATCAGCTCTTTTGATGATCGAATCCGGTGTATCGGAGGTTGTCACTTCCGTTACACCGCCACTGATCGTCATACCAAACACATACGTATCGATGTGATAGGTATAATGCTTGACCGTTTCACGGATCCTCTCCGCGATCCCGACAGCATTATCTGCTGTCGTGTGAGGGAAAATAAGTGCGAACTCTTCACCACCGATACGACCGAAGCGATCATGAGGACGCAGGCATTTCTTGACCAGTTTCGCGAAGGTCTCAAGCACCTTGTCTCCTACGTCATGACCCATTTTATCATTGATCTTTTTAAAGTGATCGATATCGACAAGCAGGAGCGAAAAGGGTGTATTGTGCTGCCTGTATTCCGCTATCTCATTGATCAGAAATTCCTGTATACCTCGCCGGTTGGGTATCTTGGTCAGCTCATCGGTTCGCGCTTCACTCTCTGCCAGCAGTTTCAACTCATGTATCGCATCGTGTGCAGCCTGCAACTCCTCCAATGCCTGTTTTCGCGCTTCAATCTCTCGTTGGAGATGTCGGTTGACAAAGTAGAGATAGAGTGAAAATGGCAAAATGATACCAAAAATGATACCAAAAACGATACCGATATAGATCATCGTCTGACTGTCGAAAAAGACGACCTTGTCTTTGGTGTAGCCCCACTTGAGTCGCAGGGCTTCGAATTGATTGACTGGGATATTCGTCACAGTTTTGCTGAGAATGACACTTAGAATGGGCAGATCGTTTCGGCTCCCTATACTCAGGTGGTAGTCATAGCCCAGATCACCGGCGATATGTAGACTGTTCAGATCGTAC
>JAOZOG010000605.1 GCA_029933395.1 Sulfurovaceae bacterium
AGGAGAAAGAAGTTCCCCAAAAAGGTCAATTGACTCAAAACCATGAAAAAGAGAAAGAACAGACGAAAGTTGCCCAAACGACGAACCTCGACAAGGAAACGACAGATAAAGAACCGAAGGTTACAAAAGAAAAGGTTACTGAAAATACAGTAACGGAAATCTCAGAAGATAAAGACGAAAAATCTATAGATACAAATGAAGTGACTGCGGAGTCAGCAAACAAAAACTCTTCGGCAGAAGAAGCGTTCGAGTCTCCTGCACAGAGTGAAGAGGATACAACGAAGACAGAGCAAGTTTCTGCGGAAGAAGAGTCAGGGAAGGAGCCGACGGTGTCCGAAAGCACAGATATAGAGCCGGAAGCATCCATCGGAGACGAAAAGCCGGCGGAGATATGCCATCGTGGTCCGGCCCGCGTCACAGGGAAAGTATTTGCCTACAGTGGAGGAAAGCCCCTGGCGAACGTAAAAGTGAGTATCGGGGGATGTGAGACGGTTACCGACGAGAACGGTCTGTACACTTTGACGAATATCGCCGAGGATGACAAAGCGGTGGTAACATTTACGGGTGAGGGGTATTACAAAAACAGCGCGATCATTCAGGTCAGACAATATGTCAATGGCACGAAGGAGATTTCCCCGAACTATCTTGGGTATCCCCTGGATTCCTACGATGGTCAGGAGAGCTATGATAGCCGAAATGCGAAAGTGCTTGTCACAGCCAAAGGTGCGAGCGTGGAGATTCCCGCTGATGTCTATGTGGATAGTGAAGGGAATGCGTATGAGGGAGCGGTCACGGCCGATCTGGCCTACGAAGATATCTTCACCAGCAAAGGACGCTACGAGTTTCCGGGAAGTTACGAAGGGATCGATGC
Organism: Sulfurovaceae bacterium; assembly: GCA_029933395.1. GTDB lineage: Bacteria > Campylobacterota > Campylobacteria > Campylobacterales > Sulfurovaceae > SZUA-451. Next base: position 872 of record JAOZOG010000605.1, read on the forward strand.
CAACGGCGAAAAGAGACTTTTCACCTCCTATGGTATGGTCGTCGTGGATCTCAAAGACACGCAGGGCAATGCGCTGGATGTCGTAGATCCGATAATCATCAAGTTCCCGGCTGTTTCAAAGCTCAAAGCTGAGACGGTACCGCTATGGTATTATGACTATAAAGAGGGAATGTGGATGGAAGAAGGGTATGCGATCCGTCAGGATGACGGAAGCTATAAAGGCGAAATCACCCATACGGGAACATGGAGCCTGAACGTGCCAGTGGAAGAGGCGCCCGGTATCTACAAGGGAC
>JAOZOG010000178.1 GCA_029933395.1 Sulfurovaceae bacterium
TGAATTTCTGCCTGATTTACTAGCTTTGTTTTGCCCATGGCCTTTTCCAGCATACGAATATCACGCACCATTTCTTTCCACTCGTCCGGCAACATTGAAGCTTTGTGGTCAGGCCCCTTGTCTTTTCTGTTGAAAGTAATATGTTTTTCTACAATACTGCATCCCATCGCTATCGCAGCAATGGGTATAAAAATACCTCGCTCATGTCCGGAATAGCCGATGACAGGGGTGAACTCTTTTAATCTTTTTATATATTGCAGATTCAATGTTTCGTATGGAGCAGGATATGTGGATTGTGCCAGTAGGAATGCATAGTTAAAATTGTTGGCTTCATATATTTTGACACATTTCTTGATGTCCTGGTCCTCCCACATGCCTGTAGATATCAACAAAGGAAGATTATGCTTGCTACATTTTTTCAATAAACTGATATTGGTCATATCGGCTGAAGCAATCTTGTATGCACTGACTCCCAATTCTGCAATGAACTCTGCTGAAACTTCATCAAAAGGTGTTATTATCAGATCCAATTCTAAGGTATTGCATAAATCTCTTATTGTCAGGTAGTCTTCTTTATTTAATTCAACTTCCCTCAATAAGGGAATCAAATATTCAAAATTCCACTCAGAGTCATTCGAGTTATTGAGAACATCTTTTGAGTATATACTTTCCAGATCACGTTTTTGAAATTTTACTGCATCCACACCTGCCGACTTTGCCGCCTTGATCAGTTCAATTGCCGTATCCAGTGAGCCATTATGGTTTATGCCGATTTCGGCAATAATATAGATACTTTTTACTTCAATATTTTTATCAAACAGGTTTTTTATTTTTCCGCTATCAAACATTTCTTTCCGCTATTTCAGTTTATTTCTTTTGCACTATTATTGCTATACACCATCTTTGTAGACGAGATAGCATTTATTGCTAATTTATTATTGTATCTAAAAAAGTTGATAACCATTGGTGATAAAAGGTTCTATAGCCTCTATCGAAATATTTTGCAACCGTATAGTTGCCAGTCTGCCTGTCTCATCAATGCTGTTTTATACATTATTCTCTCTATTCATCAGCAGTTCCGCCAACTTAAAATCTATCATATCATCGATATCGACCGAATTCTCCCTGTCCATCATATACGCATAGATATTGTCTTTGATGAAAAAGCTTTCTTCTTTCAGCAGTTTATCTGTCTTGCAAATATAGATAGCACCATTGAGCCGATAATATTCAGGCAAGTCCTGGCTTCTTTTTCCGACTATCCCATCTCTCAAAAAACCGGATAGACTTCTATCTTCCGGCAGTGTATTGCTCCATAGCGGACTGTGATCCGTTTGTGTGACAGAGATTACCGCATCCGCATTTTTTGATGTCAGCAGTTCGATAGCTTCATCTATATGCTCTGCCGTTCTCAAAGGGCTAGTGGGCTGTAGAAGAACAGTGTAGTCATATCTGTCTGAATTTTCTATCGTATGTCTGATCGCATCAAAAGAGGATGATGTATCACTTGCCAATTCAGCCGGCCGCTTGATTGTTTCGCTTTTATACATTTTTGCAATATTCAGTATCTCGTCGTCGTCACTGCTGACTATCACTTTGTCAATATACCTACTTTTTAAACCGGCCTCGATACTCCAAGCGAGGAGCGGTCTTCCGGCAAGATCCAGTATATTTTTTCGCGGCAGGCGCTTGCTGCCTCCACGGGCGGGGATGATGGCTAGAAAGGTTTTATTATTTAACATAGATCTCTTTTTGACTATTCATTTATTCCACTTGAAAATATCCAAAATAATTATTTTGTTATTCTCTATAAAGTAGGGAATGGTATACCCCTTAAATACAAGATCCCTTATGTTCTCGTCATCAAACCATTTTGATTTTCTGCATTTATAGGGAAAATAGGGAATGTTTTCTATATGGACTCGCAACTCATCTCTGAAAGCATCTGCTCTGCTGCGGCTATCCTGTGCTATAAAGTCCCATATTTCTTTAAATTTAGAAGAGAAATATTCATCATATTCTATGATCATTTCTTTGTTAGGCTTTCTATCTTATTCCATACTTCATCATGCGCTTTTAATCTGCTCGGATTACTCTTTGCGTTGTCCAAAATACGTTGCAACTCATTTTGTTTTGCGATATACTCTTCATCTTTAACTTCTATTTTATCAAATATTATATCTTTTAGATCATTGAGAATATTCAATGCCTTTTCACTCATTCCAGCTTTTGTTTCGATCTGAATAACCATCGTAACTTTCTCCTCTTCCTCAAATCAATTTATTATTATTTGAATTTCAATATTATAGCAAAATTAAATGGTATATTTTTCACTTAAATACCCCGTGATACTCCGCATTCGCCCGATGATAATCACTCATCTGCCCGATATCCAGCCAATATTCCCGTATCGGATAAGAGATCGATTTCATCTTTTTGTCTATGACCGACTCAAAGAGTGCCGGCATATCGTAGAATTGATCATCGGGGATCAGATCCAATATATCAGGAGAGAGGACATAGACACCTCCACTCACGAAAAACTTGTGCAGCGGCTTCTCCTCTATTCCGAGAATATCCTGGCCGTCGACATTGACCACGCCATAAGGTACCTGGAAGTCATACTCCCGCACTCCCATCGTCGCAGCAGACTCATTCGCAAGATGATACTCCAGCATATGCTCGAAGTTGATATTGGTCAGCAGGTCGCCATTCATCACAAAAAACGGCTCATCCAGTTTCTCTCGCATCAGACTCAGTGCGCCCGCTGTTCCCATCCGCTTCTCTTCGTGTATATATTCGATATGGACACCGAACTGGGAGCCGTCATCGAAGTGTTTCTTTATCAATTCGGCCTTATAGCCCACGCTTAGAAGTATATGAGTAAAACCATATTTGGCAAAGCCGTCTATGATCGTCTCTAGGATCGGCTTGTCTCCGACCTGCAACAAAGGCTTCGGAAGCTCATCCGTCAATGGACGCAACCTACTGCCCAATCCTCCGGCCATCAGTACCACTCTGTTGGAAAAGCTGGTCGGCTTCAGGATTTCGTCTATCTCTTCGATGCCGACAACGATACCTTTTTCATCCACGATCGGGATACAGTAGAGTTTTTTGGCGACGGCGATCTTTAGGATCTCTTCTCTGGAGTCGTTGATCCCGCATACGGTGGGGTTTGCAAAAACGATGGAGGCAATGCTGTCGCCAAGAGAAAGTCCGCCCAGAATACCTCTGCGTATATCCCCGTCGCTCAGCGTCCCAAGCAAACGGCCACCCTCATCCAAAACCAGTGCGATCTTCATCGCGCCGGCATCGATCACCCGAAGAGCTTCTTTGATGGTGGATGCGGGGCTGAGTTTGAGAGTATCTATATTTTTCAAAACTAAAACCCCAAGTCATAAAAAGATTTCTTTAAAATATTTTCCATATCATATCTCTTTATAATGTTTTTTATTTTTTTACTTGCACCGCCTTCTCCATAAGGATTTTTTACATTTCGTAACAGTGCCCGAAACGAATCGGAATAGAGTTTGATGAATGCATTACATATAGAGTCTACGTCAGGTTCACAGTCGATCACACTGTCCGCTCGGATGCGGCCTTTTTGCCTCTCTCCGATATTGATCGTGCCGATCTTGAAAGTCGGTGCCTCCGCCAGTCCGCTGGAGCTGTTGCCCACGGCTGCATCGACATATTGTAATGCGCTGAGATACCTCAGCTGCCCCATCGACGTGAAAGCAATTGCCTTATCGTTGTGGCTTTGTACATATTCATCAATCATACTATTGATCACTCTGCCATCCGTATCACTATTGGTCTTGGTAAAGATAATGTGTGCTTCTTTCAGCTCGTCTATGGCGTCCAGCAAATTTCGGAATTGTTCCGAGGCAGTCGAGTTCTCCAGTGTCACGGGGTGAAAGGTGACCAAGATATTCTTTTTATCCAATCTGAATCTAATAGAATCTTCGAACTCTTTCCTTGAAAGCAATTTCAGTTTTTTGATATTGTCGATTCCCAATCCGCCGACGTTGAATACCCTTTCCGGGTGCTCCCCCAACTGTATCACCCTGTTTCGATACTTTTCTGTTGCAGTGAAGTGCAGATGGCTCATCTTGGTAATGCTGTGTCTGATGGACTCGTCGAAAGCACCCTCTGTCGTTTCGCCACCATGCAGGTGTGCTATGGGAATTCTGCCTATCATCGCTGCACTTGCAGCCGAAAAGATCTCATAGCGATCGCCCAGGACAACCACAACATCCGGCTTTAGCTCATCAAAGGCTTCCGCAAACGAGATCTGAGCAAGACCTATCGACTTTGAGATGCCCACAGGTGTATCTGATGAGAGCAGCATCTCTATTTTTTTATCGATCCTGAACTCTTTTTCGATCTCTTTGTAGGTCAGACCGAACTCGGGACTCAGGTGCATACCGGTAGCGATGATCTGCAATTCCAGGTCATTGTCGGCTTCGATCTCTTTCATCAGCCAATAGAGTAATCCATACTCTGCTCTTGTACCCGTTACTACGCAGATTTTTCTCTTGTTCATTTTT
>JAOZOG010000179.1 GCA_029933395.1 Sulfurovaceae bacterium
TTCAAGCGTGCCAAAGAGCACTATCAGCTCGATGACGGTACACCGATCGGAGACGGCAGGGATTCGGGCACCAATGGTGCCTTGGCACTCTGGTGGCACCCCATCAAGGAGATTACGGCAGGCATACAGTATCGCTATGCGATCTACAAGCTTGGGCTTAATGACAATGCCAATGCTGTGATTTTTTCACTGAAATATAACTTTTAGGAGGCTGAGATGTTTTTACCTCAGGAGATCATCCGCAAAAAGCGCGACGGACACAAACTCAGCAAAGAAGAGATCGACTTCTTCGTCAAGGGGATCGCAGACAATACGATTTCGGAAGGACAGATCGGTGCCTTTGCCATGGCGGTCTACTTCCAGGATATGGAGATGGATGAGCGGGTCGCCCTGGCGATGGCGATGCGCGATTCTGGCACGGTACTCGACTGGAGCGACCTCGACCTCGACGGCCCCGTCGTAGACAAACACTCTACCGGCGGTGTCGGTGATGTCGTCTCCCTGATGCTTGGGCCGATGGTCGCTGCCTGCGGCGGCTATGTCCCGATGATCTCGGGACGGGGCCTGGGCCATACCGGCGGTACACTGGATAAATTCGATGCGATACCGGGCTACAATACCACACCGGACAATGCCCTCTTCCGCAAAGTCGTCAAAGAGATCGGTGTCGCGATCATCGGCCAGACCGGCGATCTCGCTCCGGCGGACAAGCGCTTCTACGGGATTCGCGATGTGACAGCGACTGTCGAGTCGATCCCCCTCATCACTGCCTCGATCCTCTCCAAGAAACTGGCTGCCGGACTCGATGCACTGGCGATGGATGTCAAGGCGGGGAGCGGTGCCTTTATGCCCACTTACGAACTCTCCGAAGAGCTGGCCAAAAGTATCGTCGCCGTCGCCAACGGTGCCGGATGCAAAACGACAGCCCTGCTGACCAATATGGATCAGGTGCTGGCCAGCAGTGCCGGAAATGCCGTCGAAGTACGCGAAGCTGTCGAATACCTGACCGGCAGTTATCGCAATCCACGTCTGCACGAAGTCACGATGGCGCTCTGTGCAGAGATGTTGATACTGGGAGGGCTTGCCAAAAGCGATGAAGCTGCCCGCAGCAAACTTCAACAGAGCCTCGACAGCGGCAAGGCAGCCGAGATCTTTGGAAAGATGGTCACTGCCCTGGGCGGCCCGGCGGATTTTGTCGAGAACTATGACAACTATCTCGAAAAAGCACCGATCATCCGCCCCATCTACGCCGAGAACTCCGGCATCGTCACTTCGATGGATACACGGGAGATCGGTATGGCAGTCGTCGCGATGGGCGGCGGCAGACGCAAGCCCTCCGATGCGATCGACTACGCAGTCGGCTTCACAGACTTTACTGCACTGGGTGAACGCACAGATACCGACAAGCCGCTCGCTGTCGCACATGTGCGTACAAAAGCACAATTCGAAGAGGCACAAAAAGCACTGCACAGTGCGATCAAACTCGGCAGTGAAAAGCCCAAAGAGGAGCCGATGGTCTTCAAAAAGATCAGACTGGAGGATACCCTATGAGTATCGACTGGGTCGAGTGGACAGGCTACATCGCCTCCGTCATCGTACTGATCTCGCTGCTGATGGCATCCATCGTCAAACTCCGCTGGATCAATATGGCCGGTGCCTTTCTCTTCGCTCTCTATGGAGCAATGATCGGGTCGATTCCCGTCGCCCTGGTCAACTTCTGTATCGCCCTGATCGACATCTACTATCTGATACAGTTTTACAAAACCGCGGAGACCTTCAAGACAGTCGAGGCAGATATGGATTCGGAGCTTTTCCGCTATTTTGTCGAGACGAACAGAGAGGAGATCGAGAAGCAGATCGCGATCGACAAACTCTCCGACTACAGCATCGCCCGCTACATCCTGCGGGACAACAACATCGCCGGCATCATGGTCGCCGAAAGATCGGGTGATACGCTCGATATCAAACTCGACTACGTCACACCACGATACCGCGACTTCAAAGCAGGCCGCTACTACTTCGAGGAGCACCCCGAGCTCTTCAAAAAAGAGGGTATCGATCGACTCAAAGCCTATGCCAGGGAGGAATCCCACCGCAGCTATCTGGAAAAGATGGGCTTCTCCAGAGTTCCTGACAGTGACAATGAATATGAGAAGATATTGAAATGAACTACTTCAATGAACTGCTGAAACTGCTCGACAATGCATATGCCGAATATTCCGATTTTCATGTTGCTTCGATCGCTGTTACCCGGGACGGCCGCATCTTCAAAGGTGTCAATGTCGAATCGGCCGCCTACTCTACCACGATCTGTGCCGAACGCAACGCTATCTTTTCCGCTGTCACCGCAGGTATCAAACCCGGCGAGATTGCCGAGGTTCACATCCTTGCGCGTAATGCCGAAAACAGGCTCTTTCCCGCCTATCCCTGTGGTTCCTGTCGACAGATCATCGCCGAACAGTCGCACAATGAAGCGGTAGTTTATGTCTATCGCAGCGAAACAGATGTTTCCCGACACACTATCGCGGAACTGCTGCCGCATGCATTTTTCTCATTGAAATAGCGGCAAAAATGTCTGTTTGATAAGTTGTATCTATGAATATTTAGGATTTTCCGGTCGGTTTTTTCAAATATCGCCAACCGGAAAGAGACGTAAAATTTACGCCAGTGAGGAGTTGATGAATGCTGTTGAAGGATAGGGATTCGTTATGTGATCAGAGCTTGAAATCGAATAGCTTAAAGGGGGTTTGTGTGGTTAGTTTGGGGTTACGAAAATCGTGACCTACTTCATTCTCTTCCTCGTCTCACTGGGTGCCGCCACACTCCTGCCGATCTCCAGTGAAGCGACACTGCTCTATGATCTGCACATAGGCTATTCCCCCTGGCTCCTGCTGATCGCAGCAGGTGCAGGCAATGTGCTGGGCTCGGTAGTCAACTACTGGATCGGCAGAGAAGGAACGGATTATCTCATCTCGAAGGGGAAACTGACCGAAGAGCGTATCAGCAAAAGTGAACGGTTTTTCGACCGATTCGGCGGCTATGCCCTGCTGCTCTCCTGGGTCCCGGTCATCGGTGATCCGATCACACTGGTGGCGGGGGTGCTGCATTATGATTTTCGAAAATTTCTGGGGATCGTCGCAGCGGCGAAATTTGGAAGATATTTGCTGTTGATTATGGGATATTTCTGGGCGATATAATCTATCGCTACAGTATCGGTGCCGTCAAACGCGCCAGGCGTGTCGCCAGCCTGAAAGCAAACGATCTGTCGTCGATATCCTCCTGGCTCATTTCTCTTGAATGGGCAAAATCCGCGAGCAGCATCGCCTCAACTTCATCGACAAACTCCCTGTCCGCGACAAGCGCCGTGATCTCGAAATTGAGGCGGAAAGAACGGTTGTCGAAGTTCGCTGTACCGACTGAAGCAACTTCATCATCGACCAGCATCACTTTCTGATGCAAAAAACCATCTCTGTGGCGGAAGAAACGCACTCCCGTCTCTGCCACATCTTCGAAGTAGGTGAAAGCGGCCAGATAGACCATCAGATGATCAGGTTTTTCGGGAATCAGAATGCGTACATCCACACCGCGCAGTCCTGCCAGTTGTAGCGCCGACAGTGTCACATCGTCAGGCACAAAATAGGGGCTGGCGATCCAGAGCCGATGCTTCGCCGAGTTGATCGCGTGGTGAAACATCAATCCTGCCGTCTCCAGCCTGTCAGCCGGCCCGGAGGGGATGATCAGGATTTTTTTGTTCTCTGTTTTGGAAGGCACCGGTGACCAGACAGCGCTTTCGATCAGCCTCTCTGTCGACCAGTACCAATCCTCTACGAAAGAGAGTTGCGCTGCCAATACCGACGGCCCTTCGATCTTGATATGGGTATCTCTCCAATGGCCGATTTTTGGGTCTTTTCCCAAATACTCATCTCCGACATTATGCCCCCCGATCCAGGCATTTTTACCATCAACAACGACAATTTTGCGATGATTCCGGAAGTTGATTTGAAATTTGTTACTGATCCCCTTGCGCGTGTTGAATTCATGGATTTCGACACCGGCATTCTGAAGCTCCCGCCGATAAAAATAGTCAAGCTCATGGCTGCCGATCTCGTCGTAGAGGAAGTAGATCTTTACCCCTTCTTTGGCTTTGGCGACAAGATGCCGCTTGATCCTCTGGCCCAGCTCATCATCCTTGACAATAAAAAATTGGAAAAGCACATAGGATTCCGCCGCATCGATCCCCCTGATGATACTCTCGAAAGTAGCCTCTCCGTCGATAAGCAACTCGACGCCATTGCCCTGCAAAAAAGGAAAACTGGCCAGCTTCTCCGCTACACCCTCTGCCCTGGCGATCCCTCTGTCCGTTACCTTGTAGGGTTCCAGTTCACTCAATATTTCATCGATCTTCTCATGGACTTTCGTATCGACACTATGCTTGGCGACCAAATATCCCTCAAATTTACTCCGCCCTAGCACCCAGTAGACAAGCAGGGAGACATAAGGAACGAAAACCAGAAAGAGTACCCAGGCAATCGCGCCCTGGGAAGT
>JAOZOG010000606.1 GCA_029933395.1 Sulfurovaceae bacterium
AGCTTGATCAGCTCCACCTGCAGGGCAGCCAGGTCATTTTCATACTCGATATTTCGGATCACTTTGGAGAGTTTCTTGCCCTCTACGATCTGAGAGATGCCACTTTTGTTTCTCAGAAGCTCAAAACCCTCCTCCAATTTTTCGACAATTTTTTCCGCTTTTTCGTCACCCTTGACCTTCTTCTCCAGATACTTCAACTCTTTGAAAACAGTTTTCATTTTTCCCTCCAAAATTTCATAGTCATTATTTTATTCCTCTTCTACTTTGGGACGTATGAAATAGTGGGGGTTGCGATCAATTTACTGCCGCTATGACACGTTCTACTACAGAGAAAGTCTTCCCGACAGAATCGATCTTGACTTCTTCACGGGTAGAGTGAGGATATCGGATGGTCGGCCCGATCGATGCCAGCTTCATCCCGGGATACTTTTCGCTGATGACACCACACTCCAGTCCCGCATGGATCGCCATCATCCTGCTCTCCCCAAAAACCTCTTCGACGCTGCTGTTCACTATTTTGGTAAAGCTGTTCACCTCCGGCTTCCAGGAAGGATACTTGTCCTCCATCTCCACATCGAAACCATACGATTCAAAAAATTCAACCGTCTCGTCGCTGATCTTCACCAGGCCACCCACACTCATCGCCCTGGCACTTGTCTCGATACGGCAGAGACCGCCATCCGTTGAAACAATCGCAAGATTGATGCTTCTTTCAGGTATCCTGAACTGCTCATTCATCGCCTGAACACCGTGCCGAAAGGCTTTTATCAATGTAATGATTTCGTCTCCGCCATAAAGGATGGGATCATTATTGATAATTGATTCGACTTGGACCAGATCATTGCCCTCGAGTACCGCATCGCTCTTGACGATGGCACTGGCTTGAGCCGGAATGGAGTTGCGTCGTTCACCACCCTCCAGAGAAACCAGGCCAATCTCTTTATCATAGAGATAGCCCGCAAGCAGCTTAAGGGCATTGGGGATATCCTTATCGATATCGACACCGGAGTGTCCACCGGGAAGCCCGTCGACACTCACACGGTATGCCGGTCGCTCATCCCTGAGCAGTGCATATCCTTTGCTCGCCACGATATCGATACCCCCGGCACATCCGATATAGACCTCCGCCTCCTCTTCGCTGTCGAGATTGAGCATAT
>JAOZOG010000180.1 GCA_029933395.1 Sulfurovaceae bacterium
ACAGGTTAATCGTACGACTATCTATCATCGCCCCTGACCGTGGATCATAGTCCATCTTATATACCCCGATACGGTTGAATACTTCAGCCACCTTTGGAAAGCCAAACCCTTTCAGTAGCTGCGTAAACCCCTGTTTAGACATCCTCAGTATGTCGTCACCATCCCTATAGCAGTATTTCTCTGTGTGAACATCGAACCACATCGTAGGCACGGACTCGACCGGCTCTACCTCACTGTCCTCTAACGCGTCGAACGAGTAGTCATCACGCGCCCTCTCCACTTCTGGGATGTAGGTGCAGTTGCAGTGTGAGCCGCTGCAATGCACGCCGACATCCCCACCACTTAGGAGCACGGTGTGGGCGTAGTCGGTACCGCGGCCATCTTCGTGTGATGCGTTTGACACGGGGCAGTCGCACCGCATGCCGGGCTCTACGCTCTCCAGCGTACCGATATAGACCCCATTGTGGTAAAGCGGCGTGTCTTTAGGTAGTTGTTCGCTGTTTGCGCCCCTATTTACTTCTGTTTTTGTCCGGTTATATGCTATAATGTCACTGGCATTCAATATATGCTCCTTTGATAATTTTATACTCTCTCACCTCCCCCTCCTTTTCTACTACCCGAGCGATCAGGCGAGAGACGTCTTTTGTCGAAATGTCCATATTGTCGAAAAAGCCGAACTTCTTCGCAAACCCATAGTATACATCCAGATACCTATCTAACAAGACGGCCTCATAGCCGTCGGGCACTGCATCGTTACTGTACGCGGGGTAGATGAATGGTGTGACGACGAGCATCTTAAAGCGGTCGTAATCGTACTTCGGGTCACTCCTGGAGCGGATTAGCAGGGTATCGAACCCGAACCCCTCCGCTAGTACCGCTGCCTCATCCATAGAGAGAGTTCCATCGTCGAAGTCGTAAGCCAGCACATTTCCTACAAAAGAGACATTGTGCTTGCGGCGCCGGTACTGCTGCACCCACCTGTCGTTATATTTGTCCCATCGTATCATTGCAGAATAGACAGACGGTGAATGGCTGTAGACGTGCATTGCCCTGGCGAGTTCTTCGAGCGCATCGTAGGCTGTAAATTTAAAACCGGTAGAGACCGTCTTCCCGCCGCCGTGCGGTTCTACGCCGCTGCGACTCATTAGGATTTTTTGCATCTCTTCATCTCGTTTCTTATTGCCATCTCTACAAAGCGGCTCTTAACGAAATTCTTCTCATCGCAGAACTTGTAGAACTCATCTCTGAACTCTTTCGTGACATTAGCGGCTATCGTCACATCCTTTGTCGGTGTCTTGATTAGCGTGTTTTTGTCCATTATTTCTCCTTTCTTTTTGGGTGAATGAGTATATCTTAATATCTATTAAAGGAATATTATGCAATACTTTCATTGTCCCTGATAGCTTTCAAACAAATTCTAAACAAATTCTAAACAAAAGGAAAACAAATGTCAGTAAAAAGACAAATAACAACACCAGTAGGTGAGTTTAAATGGGCATTCATTACGAAGAGCAGGGAAAATCTGTCAGGCGTGAAGCAGTACAGCATCACCTTGGTACTTACTCCGGAAGAAGCCAAACCACTCATCAGCGAGATCGAAGTGGTATGGAAAGAATCGGGCATCAAAAAGCCGATGAAAAGCGCCGGATACAAGACTAACGAGGATGGTAATATCGAATTCAACTTCAAAACCAACGAGACTTTCGCAGACGGCACGCAAAACAAAGTAGCAGTATTCGACGCCAAAGGCCGCAAAGTGGACCTTGGAGATAGGCTCATCGGCAACGGCTCCAGAGGCAGGGTCAAGGGCGTCGCTGCAACATACGAGCAGGGGCCGAATGCAGGTGTGACACTCTACCTCAATGCGATCCAGATCGTCAAGTTCGTCGAGTACGAGGGCGGCGACACATTCGATTCGGTAGCGGGTTCCCCCGATGACTTCATGGGTTTCGAGACCGAGTTCGACGGCTTGGACACTGAGATGCAGCCAGACGTTCCGAAATTTTAATATGCTGACCACATTCAATCTTCGCCCTTCGTCGATAGGAGGATTTCACGACTGCGCCTTCCGCTTTTTTAACATCCATCTATTGGGTATACGTTCCTGGAGTGGCTATGCCGCCGTCAGGGGCACCGCCGTCCATAAAGGTGCGGAGGTAATCTGGAAAGAAGCAATCAAGGCGGGAGAGAAAAAGTTTTCGCTGACTACAGCGAAAGACGCTGCTGCACAGGCTGTAGAAGAAGAAGTCACAAATGACGAGCGGGAAGTGCGCTTCTTCGATTTCGAAACAAAAGAGGGCGCGATAGACGACGCGGTAAAGGGCGTCGAGGTCTATGCCCGCGACATCACGCCGGAAGTCGAGATACCTGCTAAAGTGGAAACATACCTAAAGGCGAAGATAGACGATGACATCACAATCAACGGCACTTTCGACGCCTTCACTCCAGACGGCACGATCGTAGATATTAAGACGACGGGCCGCAAAGCCGTACCTGCCAAATATATCGACCAAATGAGCGTCTATGCCCGCCTGGCGCAGGCAAACGGGCTTGAGCCGAATATGAAGTATCAGATCCAAAACGTCGTGTTCCTCAAAAACGACACCGTGGCCCACCTCTTTGAGCGCGAAGTGGATATCCCATCGGCACAGCGCAAGATAGACGACATCGTCAAGCGTGTCAAATGGTACAAAAAACACCCGGATGATGGGCATATAGCCTTTCCGGCCAATCCAAACTCTTATCTATGTAGCGAAAAATACTGCCCGGTGTTTGACACCTGCTACATCAGGAACGATGTGCCATTCTGATGGACTATCTCCCACACCAAATAGAAAAGTCCGACCTGGTCCTCTCGAAGGTGAGGGCCTACGGCTTCGCGATCCTCGCGATGGAAGAGCGCACCGGAAAGACCGGCACATTTATAAGAGCCGTCGAACTCTCTTCAGCACGTTCGGCGCTGGTCGTAACGAAGAAGGCTGCCATAGCGGGCATAGAGGAGCAGATAACCGCATTCGGGGCAAAAAGGTCCTACACTGTGATCAACTACCAGAGTTTACACAAACTGCCCACCAGCTTTTCAGCCGATGTCGTTATCCTAGATGAGTTCCATCAGGGTGTCTGCTCCTACCCAAAGTCGTCTATGACATTCAAGCAGCTCAAACCACTGTGCAAAGGCAGGGCGATAATATATGTGAGCGCGACACCTTTTGCCGAAAGTTGGTCGCAATCCTATCACGCCCTGAAACTCTCGAGCTGGACACCGTTCCCGCACAAGAACTTTTATGCTTGGCATAAAGAATACGGCGTAGAGTGTGAGATATACATGCATGGCAGGCATATCAAACAATACCACCTCACACAGGAGTCGCGCATCAAATCGATACTGTCGCCTATGATGATAGCGGGGACACGCAAAGAGGTTGGGTTCCGACACGAGCCCCAAGACGTCCTGCACCGTATAGCACTCGATGAGAAGACAAAGACGCGCATTGCCTGCATCAAAAAGGACAAGATCATAGAAGAGCTCGACATCGCTGCCGACACCCCGAGTAGGGAGCTCAACATCGTCTACCAACTTTCCGGCGGTGGCATAGACGACATCCGCCTCTCTTCGGAGAAGATCGATTACATCAGATCTAACTTCGACCCTGGTAAAACGGCGATAATGGCGCACTACATCTCAGAACAGGAGAGGCTGAAAGAGATTTTTCCCAACGTGTTCAGCGCTACGGCGCACGCAGAGGGTGTAGACCTCTCTCACTTCTCCGACCTCGTGATCTACTCGCAGAACTTCTCTACCGCCAAGCACTCGCAGCGACGGGCACGGCAGGCGAACATCTCGAGAGACGAGCCTATTCGCGTTCATTTTCTCATAGCCGAAGATCCCGCAATAGACCGACATGTATATGAGACCGTCGCGCGCAAGCAGCGCAACTTCACATCCAGAATATACACGAGGTCCCTCTTTGACTGAGCAGGCGCTGCAGAAGAAGATCATCGATATGCTCACCGCGCGAGGCTTCTCGGTATTTAAGACTATCGCGACAAATCGCCGGGGTATTGCGGATATCATCGCCTGTTCTCCAACCGGGCGTTTTATCGCGATAGAAGTCAAGCGGTCAGGCTTGAAGCGCACGCTTACACCGCTGCAGAGGCGATACCTGGATGAGGTCACACATAACGGCGGTGTCGCAGCGTGTGTTGATAGTCTCGAAGAGATAGAATCCATCGTTGAGAGTGCTCTTTAACATATCTTAAGTAATATTAATATACAATACGGAACCTCAAGATAGTTTGAGGCACAACAAAGAGCCCTTTGCGGGGCTGCCAGCTCTTCCTACCACTTCCTACGGTGTGGAGTAGCCCCGGCCATCCCGCAAAGGCAAAACCGTAGGAGGTTGAAATGAAACTGATTTTCACACGCGACGAAATCGAGGCAATAGTTACCGACTATGCCAATGCGATCCTGAGTGATCATATAGATGAGGAAAGAAACACTGTAAAAGTCAGAAACTTTTACGA
>JAOZOG010000181.1 GCA_029933395.1 Sulfurovaceae bacterium
GCCGTTTCCCCTCTCATGCCGCTTTTTGTATCTTCCTTAAAGGCCTTTTCCCACGCTTTTTCATTCCGTTCCTTTATCCTGTCAAGAGTAAGGTCTTCTCCGTCAAGGTCCACAAATCGGTCGATCCTCAGTTTCCCCTCGGTGTAGAGCTTGTAGCGGGTTTCCCCCAGTGCAAGCCTTAGTTCTCCTCCCAGTGCGGGGTAGCAGTTTGCCGGAGGTTTTTCGCCTTCTGGCAGGTATGTGACATTCTCTTTGCCTATGCAGTCCCATCCAAGATATTTTGCGGACCCCTCATATCTCCATATCTGAACGTTCTCCTGTTCCTTTTTCCATTCGTCTATATCTTTGATATCGGGGCCGTCCGGGTCATCCTTGTATAGCGGCCATGTGGTAGACCGGCAGAAATAGTGGTTGGGGGGATAAGGTTTATACCCTGAACGGCTGTAGTAGAACTTCTGTCCGTTCAGTTCGATACATCCGGTCGAGTTATGTACCGGAACGCCACCTACATGGTACGAGTGTTCATTAGCTATGTGTAAGTCATATACATCTGTTTTGCCTATAGGCTCGATCTTCAGTATATGGCTCAAGTCTGATATCTTCACCCACTCATTATCAATAAAAAGTTTATGGTCTGGCGTGGCTACAACTTCCCTGCCGTCATCAAATGTCACCTTCACTACATCCCTGTGACCAGTTTTTTCACCCGCTATGACCATGCACTTTTTGCCATTATGTGAAATTACAAGATCGCCCTCTTTTATATCCTCTATCGGAACACTCCCGCCACCCCATAAGTCTACACGCTGACCCTTTGCTATGCAAGTCCTTGAATCGAGAATCGAGACCCACTTGTAGCCGATCACACGCGGGTCCTTCCTCCTCATTTCCTCAAGCGCATTCTCCTCCATTCCTTTAATTACCGTGACCGCTGTTGTTTTTGCAGGATGCTGCAGCGTAAGTGCTTTTTCCTTTATTGCATCGACAATGATGCCCTCTGTGGCCCCGCGGCTTCTCTTTTCGTCAATGGTCCCGGCGATCGCTGCGGCCATCCTTCTGATATTGTCATCAAGTGCTGCCTTCGGTTTCCCCAGTTTGGTTTCACCTGCATAGATGACCTTGTCCATAAATGACAACTGTACCATTTTTTCGGGTTTCATTATCAGATCGATAGCCGTATAGGATATCTCCTCTCCATTGTCAAGCGTATCTTTCGCAATGGATTCCATGAGTTCTGTAAAGTATCTTGAGAATAGCGGTGCCGTTATCTGTTTTCCGCTCTCCGTTATCCTTGAGTATGCTTTAAATACGGCCTTCAGTGCCAGTGTTGCGTATGAACGGCCCTCAGCCTCTATGAGCCTCTGCAGGTCCGCTATTATCCCGGTCGGTGTCATTCATTCCCCTGCGCTGCCGGTAAGTATGGATTCGTCTCCTGTATCTTAGACAAAAGCTTTTCCGTATCAAGTCCGTCCGCAATAAGACCGCCTGACTTAAGGTAATCGATCGTGGTGCCGCGCGGGATGACATTTGTATTTTCCGCACTTGTAAGCGATGTAAGGGTACTGCCGTCAACCTCTACAGGCACGAACTCTTTATTGATCGTCACGACCGGCTCATAGTCTATACCCATGAACATACCCAGCCATACGAAAACATCACTCATGGCCTCTTCAATATTTTTTACTATTGAACCAAGTTTCGAGATGTCGCCGGTATGTCTTATCTTCAGGGCTTCTGCACTCTCCACACCGTTCTTTGAGTTGACCTTCAGGCGGTATCCCTGTTCAAGCATAGAGGATTCAAGCTTCTCAAGTGTCTGAAAGTGGATGAGGTTCGACGTGTTTATCTCCAGGAGTTGCGCACCGCTCCTCTCTCCCTCCAGGGCCAGCACCTGTGAAGCGTCCATCTTGATTTTGACCTTTTTCTTTTCGGCCTCTGCATTCCATCCCTTCTCAAGGCCCGTAAGTACCATTTGCGGGTGTCCGTTGTATGTCTGTGTCCAGAACAGTTCCCCCCACGTCTGATAGTGCTTGATGTTTGAATTTGAAATGCCTATGACGGGTGACTTGTCCGCTTTTGTGGTATTGGATGTCACGCCTACGAACGTCCCGGGGATGAAGTCCAGGGTCTTGCCGTTGGCCACCGGGGTTATCTCTGTGACCACTACAATATCGTCAACTTCTCTGTAGGTTTTCTGCTTGTATACGTTCCCGTCCATATACAGCTCTCTAAGCATCTCTTTGTCGTCCTCGTCAAGTTCCCTGAGCAGGACTTTGGTTATCCTCCGTTTGCCCGACCTTTTGATCTCTTTGTAATCAAGTACGTCCAGCGGTTCATAGGCCACACTGAACGCGAAATTGTCCCTGTCGTCCTCCAGTGTAGCATCCTCGACGGTCGGATAGTCCACAAGTACAAAAGCCAGACCGTATGCCGCAACTGTTTCGGCTATCGTCTTTGATTCATCCTTCCATTCGTAGTATTGCAGGTCCGCCGGGATTTCGGGGTCAATGGTCGGGTCCTTTCGGAATGCGCTGGCCACAAGATCGTCAACCGCTTCTGCTGTGAAGTTAACGTAGTGTGCGCCGTTGAGATAGATGCCGTACTGCTCTATGAACTCTTCGGATGTCCTGTCGATATCCCCAAGGGCCACCGGGTAGGGCAGGTACCTTTCCTTTTCCGCCTTGATGGAATCTTCACCTTCCAAGCAGTGACGTATCTGTTCCCATCGCGTTTTGTTGTCCTCATACTGTTTCGAGGTGGTAATGTAGTCTGAAAGTGCCGCCATAATATAGCCTTATTTTTTTGTGCTTTTCTTTGATTCCAAGTATCTCTTGCAGTACCTTTTGTCGGTGCCGAACTCTTTTGCATCGTGGTAGGTGAAGTGTCCGTGACAATAGAGCTTTCCGTCCTTCGGTTCGCCTTCCGGGGTGATGCTCTTTGACTTTTTCTTCGGCAGTTCCTTTTCCTTCAGCTCTACCTGATTCGTCTCTTTGTTGATGACTGCGACTTTTTCCTTTTTTACTTCCGGTTTTGTCTCGGTATCTGCTTTTTTTCTACGTGCCATAATGTACTCCTGTGAAAAGATTTTTCATATTGTAGCATATTAGGCCACCGTTTTGTATTGACGGAATGACGGCCTGAGCACCGGATAACGCCTATTTATCAGATACGAGGCAGAATCGTTATAGTCATCACTTGCGGGGTGGATATCACTCTTTTCGGGCTTCCCGGACTCATCATAGGCCTGCTTCTCCAGCGACCTTGCAAGCTTCGGGCATTTTTCCACATCAAGGAAGAGCCTGTTGTGGTAGAACATATTGTTGACAGAATTAACCCTGTCCTGTATCTTCGGGTTCGCGCTGGGTGCATTTACTGTGAAGCCGAACTTGTCCCTCAATATCTCCAGGTCCGTTTCAGAGGCATTCGTGGTCCTGTTCTTTCCCGAAGCGTCCGGGTGGATGATGATATCTCTGTAGTCCCCGTATCTCCTGAGCAGTTCATACCCGACCGCATAGGTATCGTATGCCTCGAACTCGTCAATAAAGAACAGCTCCCCACTGTCATAGTCCTCTACCGCTATCGTTGCACAGCACGCGCCGATATTGAAGTCGAGACCGACAAGGATCTCATCGTCCTTTGAGTATTCGGGTTTGAGGTTGTGCTTCTCCCTGTCGAAATAGTGATATACCGTGTTCCCGTTGAGGTTGACGAATTCGCCTTCGAGATATGCCTTTATCTGTTCCGGCGGGTAGAGAGCGTAGAGGTCATCTATAAAGTCCTGCGGCAGGAATATGTTATCAGTGGTACGTGCCTTGATATACCGCTTGTCGTCGCTGTCCTCTTCCACAAAGAACTTGTAGGCCCACCCGAACCCTTCCGGTGTGGTGGTGTAGAACATCTGCCTGACGTTCCCGCTCCTCAATCTACCCTGCAGCTTCTGTACCGCTATGGTAGCTATCTCTTCTTTGACGGTATCGATCTCATCCACCCCGATGAATGCCACGTTCATACCGATAAGCCGTTTCCAGTTCTCGAATGACCGTAACATCAATTTGGCGTCACCCCCGGGTAGGTGCAGGGTGTAGTTGTAGTTGGGGGACTTGACCATTGTATATCTGATCCCCCGTGCTTTGAGAGCATTCTCAAGCTCTACTACCAGAACGTCTGTGATAAGCGGGTAGGTCGGTTCAAGCAGCAGGCCCATGTATCCTACGTTAAGGTATGCAAGCTCTATGGCCTTTTCACAGAATGAATAGGTTTTACCGCCGCCTTAATATCCCGAAATCAAGCCTAAATGTCGTGTATTTATATCATCAATGAAATCGCTTTGATGTGGTAAATGGTATATGACATTAGAACTCATTTCGGGAAACCTCCTTGTAAGTGGATTTGCTTCTCATTACTTTGTCACCCCTCTCCGTATCTCCTCTATATCCTCTTTTGTCAGTTTCTTGATAACCGGCCTGTCTACAATATTGACATTTACATCCGCTTTTTCATCATAGACCGCTTCCATTTTGTT
>JAOZOG010000607.1 GCA_029933395.1 Sulfurovaceae bacterium
TTCCGCCTTGTGTCTTGCGATAATGAGGCTTCTGTTGAGCTCCATCAGCTGAAAAGTCTTCTGGTTGACCTTTTTGTCGAGATTCTGGATATGGTCTTTGATCGTATTGACCATTGTGTTGAACTCTCTGGCAAGATCGCCTATCTCGTCGTGACTCTCCACATCCGCCCGGACGGAGTAGTTTCCATTGGTCACTTTCGAAGCGAGCCTGGAGAGTGTCGTGATGGGAACGAGAAGTTTTCTGAAAAAGAGAGAGCCGATCAGCAAAGAGACCAGCAGCATCACGATTCCCAGAAAAAGAATCGTATATCTCAAGGCGTTCGATGTGGAGGCCAGATCGTCGAGATAGGCGGAAGAGGCCAGATACCAGTCCAGTTCCGGGATATATTCGACCCACGAAACCTTGTCGTATATGAAATGGTTTTTGTCGGATGGTTTGTCGAATTTGTAAAAGAGTACTTTTTGTGTTCTGGCTGCTTTGACGATATCGTCGTAAATGTAGGTACCCCTGCCGGGATTTTTCAGTTTCCTGATATCTTTGCCAAGAAGTTCATGCTTGGGATGCGCAACGACCTTTCCATCCCCCGAAATGATGTAGAGATAACCCGTTTTGCCGATTTTCGTGGTGTCGATGATCTCCCTGAGCTGAAGAATCAGTTCGTTCTTCTTTTTTTCCACCTCTTTTTTGATATCGTCGATATCGATCGTGGTACCGATGATCATGTGCCAGTCGGGAAAATCCTTCGCATAGGTCAGTTTCTCGCGATAATCGGTAGCGTTTTTATCTCTCTTCCACCAGTAGGTGTAGTACCCTTCGCCGTTCGTTCTGACGATCTTTACCAGTGCGGGTACGATCACCTCCCCTTTGCCGTCTCTGACCTGCGACATGTCGATACCGGAGAGATAGGGGTGTGATAGATAAAGGTTGTCGTAGTCGATGATGTAGAAGAAATTGCGGCCGTTTTCGTAGCGAAGTTTTCCCACCAGATCGATCACTTCCTTCTGAAGCACGCTCTTGAGGACCGAGTAGTACTCGCCCGTTCCGATGATCCAGTCGTAGGGCTCGAACTTGAAAACATAACTGATCTTCTCTTCGACCTCTTTGGTTTTCGGGTTTTCCCACAGGTAGCGCACCGTGCCGGAACCGTTGAA
>JAOZOG010000182.1 GCA_029933395.1 Sulfurovaceae bacterium
CACACTAAAAATCAGAAAAACGAAACCGAAGAGTTTTCGATACCAGCTGGACATACTTCTCCCTTTTTGTATGATTATAGCATAAGCTCTGTGGAGTAATTGTTGCTAATAGATTATACGAGCCAGGTAGAGCCCCGATGCAGGAGCGAGTGAGGTAATGTGCCGATCTTTTCCATCGATCTGTTCCCGTAGCATTTCCGGTTTGAGCCGACCAGAGGCACACTCCATTGCCGCTCCGACCATCATCCTGACCTGTGCCCTCAGAAATCCGTCAGCTTCAAAATAGATCAGATGGTAGTTGCCGATCTGTCTGTATCGGGCACGGTAAATCTGCCTGACGGTGCTGTGGATATCAGAGCCGGTTTTGTAGAAGTATCGGAAGTTGTGCTTACCCTCGAAATACAACAGTGCTTTTTCCAGTTGTGAAGCATCAAACTCCGGATAGTGGGCAATATAATTTTCTTCAAAGACGGAGGGGGCGGATCGCTTGAAAAGGTAACGGTAAATACGTTTCTTGGCCGAGAATCGTGCGTGGAAGGTTTCGCTGACCGGTGTGATATGTTTGATGCGAATATGTTTTAACTTGCGGTTGAGTTCATAGTGAAGTTTTCCGATATCTTTCCAATAATCAGGTAGATCGAAGTGGATCACCTGCCCGGTTGCATGGACGCCGGCATCGGTGCGTCCGCTTCCTGTAATTTCACTTTCGATGTGTAGTGAGTGCAGTGCTGACTCCAGAGAGGTAGTGATCGTCTGCCTGGTTCGTGTCTGCCTCTGAAATCCCCGGAAAAAACTTCCGTCATAGGCTATAACTGCCTTGACACGCATCAGAAGTATCGATTGACCAGTCGATAGAAGAGCCAGACACCCAGCAGGAAGGAGAAGACGACGAGGGCGACGAGCATCCACTCTGTTCCGTATTTGTCCAGCAGCGAAGCGAGAAAGTAGAAGAAGGCAGCTATCGATCCGATGACGATAAAGTTATGGCCTTTTTGGTAGCGGGGGTTGATGATAGAGAAGGCGACGATCATATAGAGTGAAAGCAGTGGTATCATGCTGATGAAAAAGTAGAAAAGCATCTTCTGTTTTCGCTGTTTGTCTGTCATAGACTGCTTCCAGTAGTCACCCACCCCATAGAGCTGTCCGCCGCGATTTGCCATCGCATCGTAGGTTTGCAGTTTTTTGAAGATGATCTGCCGTACCATCTCGGGCTCGAGTGTATAGCCTTTGCCATTGTAGAGGATCAGGGAAAAGATACTGTTTTCGTTGAGCATCTCCCCACTGTCGGCTGAGATGATCTGGTCAGTGTGGTTGTCGTCCTGATAGTAGATGACGGTATTTTTGAACTTTCCATTGACCTCATCGGTAATGTAGATGTAGTAGTGCCCAAACTTCTGTCCGAATTCCTCCGGAACGACATTGAACGTCATCTCCGCTTTTTTGCTGTCCCTGAATGCATTGAACATCTGGTTGGTCTGCGGCATCGTGATGAAGGAGACGATGAGCAGAAGCGCAGCGAAAAGGACAGCAATGAAGATCAGTGGATAGATGAGTTTTCTGGCGGGAAGGCCCAGCGAGAAGAGTGCGACCAGTTCATTGTCGACAGAGAGCCTCTGGAGTGTGGTGGCGACACTTGCGATGAAAGAGATGGGCAGTGTATGGAAGACGATCGTAGGGATCGAGTAGCCAAAGAGCTGCAGCAGTTCGGGGAATGTCATCTGTATCTTGGCGGTCAGTATCGAAATCTTGACAAGATAGACGAGCGAGATAATGAAAAAAAACGGGATAAAGATCGTCAGAAAAGTTTTGGTGAAGTTGCTGGAGAGATAGGACCTGACGCTAACCATACATAATCCAATTCAAGAGTACGCCCGTCTGTGCATCGAAAAGATAGACGATGAAGGTTGCCAGCGCCAAAAAGGGAACGAAAGGCACCATCGTATCTTTGGCAAGCAGGGAGGGAATGATCGCCAGAATCGCAGAGAGGAAGAGTGCGACAAAAAAGTTGGGAAAGCCCAGCAGAGCCGCCATCGTACCGGCGACAATGACATCGGCACCACCCATTGCCTCCTTCTTGAAGAGAAAGCTGACACCAAGCCCCAGCAGGTAGAGTGCCAATGCGGCGATAGCGGCATTCATTGCCGCCATGATGAAGTCGGGTTGAATCAGTGCCATCGCCAGCGCAAAAAAGTTGACAGAGTCAGGCACGGCATAATATTTGAAGTCGATCATCACCAGCGCAAAGAGTGCCGAGAAGGAGGCCCAGACGAAGGGCAGATACCAGACCAGGCCAAGCTTGAAATAGAGTACGACAAAGATCAGGGCAGTGATCAGTTCGACGACCGGGTACTGCCTGGAGATGGGCTCCTTGCAAAAGGCGCATTTGCCACCGAGAAAGAGCCAGGAGAGGATAGGGATATTGTGATACCACTTGAGCGGCGTATGGCAGCTCTGGCACTGCGAAGAGGGAAAGATGATACTCTCCCCCTTGGGTATACGATAGATAACGACATTGAGAAAGGAGCCGATCACGGCTCCCAGGAGAAAGATTGTCGAGATGATAATCACTTCCATTTTTATACTCCTCCGAACCGTCTTTTTCTTTTTTCGAAATCGCCGATGATCGATGCCAGTTCATCCGTCGTAAAATCGGGCCAAAGTGTTGGTGTAAAAGCAAATTCACTGTAACTGAGCTGCCAGAGCAGATAGTTGGAGAGGCGCTGTTCACCGCTGGTTCGGACCAGCAGATCGATATCCTGATAAGGAGTGTCGAGTGCTGCCCCCAGGCTCTCTTCAGTGATTTTGCCGCCTCCCTCTATGACCCGATTGGCAGCCCTGACGATCTCATCACGCCCTCCATAGTTGAGTGCGAGGATCTGAATCAATCGTGTATTCTCTTTGGTCAACTCTGTTGTCAGGCTGATTCGCTCCTGAAGTTTTCGGGAGAAGGCACTGATATCCCCTATCGCCATAAAGCGTATATTCTCCTCCTGATAAGTCTTCAGCTCTTTTTTAAGATAGCGATCGAGGAGTTTCATCAGGTACTCCACCTCGAGCTTGGGGCGTTTCCAGTTTTCAGTACTGAAGGCATAATGGGTAACGGTTTCTATTGTGGGATGGTTGGCGCAGAAGACGGTGATTTCACGGGTGACTTCAGCGCCTCTTTCGTGTCCTTTGGTGCGCTTGTAACCGTGCTTTTCTGCCCAGCGCCCGTTACCGTCCATAATGATGGCAAGGTGTTTCAGCCTGTTTTTATTCACTTTTCCAGGTCCTTAACATTCTCGAGAATATTCAAAGCAAGCGAAAGCTTATCCGTCCTGCCCAGAGAGAGCTCCCGTTCTTTGCAGATCAGGGTGATCTCATTGTCATCCGTGCCAAAACTTTCGCTGTCGTCGAGAAGGTTGTAGCAGACGGCATCGACCTCTTTTTTCTCCAGTAGTTCTCTGGCGTGGCTCAGGCCTTTTTCGCTATCCATTTCTGCCTTAAAGGCGATCGTGTAGATACCATCCTTATTTAGTGCAGTGAGGATATCTTTCGTCTCGGTCAGTTCCAGAGACCACTCTGCTCCAAGATGTGATTTTTTCAGTTTGCCCTTCTGCGGATACTTCGGTGTGAAGTCGGAAACGGCAGCCGCCATAAAGAGAAAAGGCTTTTTCTGGATGAGATGCATCGGATCACTGCTGTTCATCGTCGCTTTGCTCATCTTCCCTTTTTTGGCGACCCGGATCGCATCGATGGTATAGTTGAGCAGCTCTTCACTGCTTTCGATATCGATGACATAAAGATCCTCGGGTAAGCCTTCGTTACCTGTCGAGGTGATATAGCAGACATCCGCACCCCGGCTGTAGAGTGCCAGTGCCAGTGCTCTGGCCATTTTGCCGCTGGAGAAGTTGGAGAGGTAGCGCACCTCGTCGATCTTCTCGCGTGTACCACCGCCTGTGACGACGACTCTGCGGTCCTTCCAGAAAGGATCTTCCATCAGTGCCTGGAGAGTATGCAGATAGATCTCTTCGGGATCCGCCAGTGCACCGTTTCCGAGATCACCGCAGGCGAGCTTTTTCTCCTGAGGCTGTACGATGACATAGTCGTTGACGGCAAGCATTTTGAGGCTGCCGACCGTATAATGGTTCTGGAGCATCTGAGTATTGGCCGCCGGTGCGACGACCATTCTTCCTTTGAAAGCGAGTGCGGTTTGCAGCAGGATATTGTCGGCGATTCCTTTACTCAGTTTATTGAGCGTATTGGCGGTCGCCGGGGCAATGACGAAAACATCACACTTTTTTCCTGTGTCGATATGGTTGAGATCGGAAGCCCAGCTTTCACTCTCTTCGGTCAAGACAGGGTTGCGTGTCAACGCTTCGAAGGTCAACGGGGAGACAAATCGCGTCGCACTGGGGCTCATTACGACATAGACTTCGGCACCGGTTTTGACAAAAAACCGTGCCAATTCACAGGCTTTGTAGGCGGAAATACTGCCTGTGACCCCCAGAAGTATCTTTTTGTCGGTCAA
>JAOZOG010000183.1 GCA_029933395.1 Sulfurovaceae bacterium
CGCATTTGCACGCGCCAAACAGGCGTATGATACAAATCAGTTCAAGCAGGACAGAATGGCATCATTCGGACAGAACGCGACGAACAATCTATTGTCAGCAAGCAATGCGGCATACAACAACCTTGCAGCGAACGAGAACCAACTGGGCGTAAACCTATCCAACGCAGCAGCGAACACATACCAGAGACAGGGTGACAACCTTATTTCAGGTGCGGCAGGAGTGGCAAATGCAGTAAGCAACATAGGTGATGCACAGGCGGCGAACGCGCTCAATCAGGGACAGATATCGAATAATCTTGTAAATAACCTATACACGGTATATAAAGACTATCAATCATCCAATGCGCTAGACCAATTCTAAGGATACGACATGATGAACACTAGACTAAGACAGAGCGACATGCTGGACATGTCAAACGTTCTTGCAGATGCCAGCAACTTAAAAACAGCAAAACTAAAACAGCAGGCCGCAGAGATCAACCAAGACCAGGCATTAGCAGAAGCTGAAACATACGGGAACTTCATAGCAAAGGACAACCCATCAGCAGCTGTGGCACCTGTGGACACAAACAAAGATGGGGTCATAAGCCCTAAAGAGAAGAGACAGGCAGCAATAAAAACAGGGTTCAAGATGGGTGCGCTAAATGAAATAGAGAAGATACGCAACAGACGCGCGGACAGGGCAAGGGCCGAACAGAGACGGGCCAGGGCCGAAGCCGACAGGGCTAGAGCAAAGTTAAGCAAAGAGGCACGGATAGCGGCCATAGCAAAAGCGATGGAGACGGCGGGATACTCTCCGGAAGAAGTTGAACTTGCAAAGGTGGCGGGGCTGCGTACTGTAAAAACACTCGACACTATGAAGAAAGCAAAAAACAAAGTGAATTACGAGGCTACAAAAGAGCGCATCAACCTCACAGGGAACCTTCTGGGCGGTGTGATAAAACTTAAGCAGCAGGGAATGAGAGACGAGGAGATCGATACTATTTATAAAGCAGAGGTAGCAAAACTCCCACCGGGGATGAGAAGCGAAATGCCACAGACTGTTCTTGATGAAAGCGGAAAAATAAACACACCGAAACTTCACGCATCATTAACTATGCTGTCAGAAATACTGAAGATAGACGAAGATACGGAGAAAAAACCAAGGACATACGGTCAGTCAGACACAAGGGCAGAGAAAGCATACAGAGGCGTTAAAGAGTATGCACAAAGCGAATTTGCGAAAAAGGACAAATTCACAGGAGAGAAAGAAGTTGACGAAAAGGAAGCAGGAAGACTTCAAAGGGAAGTTGAAGTAGAGATTGACAAGATATTAGACAAAGATAAAAGAATAAGGCCTGCAACAGCGAGAAAGAAAGCTATCGATATCGTAGAGAGAAGAAGAAAGTCAAAAGCAAAGACACCAGAGCCTTCAAAGACAAAAAAGCCGATGATCCCCGAAAGCGAATGGGGTAAGTACAAGATCGGCAAAAAATACCAGGACAGCAAAGGCAATGTCGCTACATATATAGGAGAAGGTGTTTTTGAGTGACGGGCTGCTTTAGAACGGATTTGAAATCCGAACTTCCTTTTGCTATTTTTGGCAATGGCAGACCAAATATCACAAAGTTGCTATAATAAACAAAAAAGGTTCTCAATGTCCATACAGAATGAAGACACAGGTTTCGACCCATCGGGCGGTATAGTAGAGTTTGACCCAGCAAGCGCAAAAGAAGTAGAAGAAGAGTTCGACCCATCGGGGGGGATCGCTGAGTTCGACCCATCCGGGGGGCTTGAAGAGGTAAGTCAGAAGCCTGATGAGGAAAACCCCATGGCACTTGCTACGAGCGGGGACCGTAACGAAGACAGCACATTCGAGCAGGCACAGTCAGAACCTGTACAGCTATCAAGAGCAGAGAGAGACCAGCAGATAAGAGACCAGCACAGGAAAGACGTAAGTGCATTGGCTAAAAAGCAATACGACGAAGCCTACAAGAAAGAGATCACGGCCACGAACAAAGAAGAGTTTGATAAGCAGTTCACGGATAAAGTAGCGGACATCAAGGACAAAGAGTCACGGAAGAGGTGGACGCTTGAGGAAATATTCAAAGACGACGGAGTGGACAGGGACACGAAAGCAAAAGACTACGCGCTATCCGTTGCCAGTGGGTTTGCCAAGTTGGCGGAAACAATAGGATGGGGAGCGGATAAACTTGCAGAGAAAGCAGGCCTTGACAGTGTGAGGACATACGCGCAAAGTGTAGAGCAGGCGGGGAAAGATGCAGTAAAATTCTATGAGGAAAGGCTCTCAAAAGATGCCAAAGATGCCAAAGAGAAAAAACTTGTAGGGAAGAGTGTAGCCGAGACAATACATAATGTATTCAATAATCCGCAGAATGTATTGCTATCCGTAGCTGACTCAACCGCAGGAACAATGGCGGGAATGGCCATAGGCGGTGGACTTTCCAAGATGTTTAAACTGATACCAGGAGTAGGAGAAGCAGTAGCGGACGCGTTCGGCTTCGGCCTCGGTGAAGGCGCGATATCAGGAGTCCAGGGCGGGCAAAGCACTGAGAAACAGATATTGGAAATGCCGTTTAACAAACTTGAAAAAGCACCGGAATTTCAGGCACTATTGCTTAAGGGATTATCGCCGGATGATGCGAGGAAAATATTAGCGGACGCAGCAGCCGGGGACACCGCTGCACTAAACTTTGTATCAACAACGGTACTATCTTCACCTATGGGTGTATTATTAGGTAGGTTTTTCAGAACAGGAGACTTCGCAGACAATTTTGGAGCGTCGGTACTTATTGGAGGCGGCGGGGAATTAGCGCAGGAGTCCTCACAATCAGCACTTGAACAGATGGGAAGCAATTTTATAGAAAAGAAATATGTAGATCCGAATCTCGATATTATGCAGGATGTACCTGAGGCGGCGGTTCAAGGTGGACTATCCGGCCTTGTGATGGGTGGAGGAATGGCAACAGGCGGGCAAGTAGCCAAAATGTACTCAGAGAACAACAGGGCAAAACTAAGAGAGAAATATTTTAACGAACTTGCATCAAATATGACATTCACTTCACTAAATCCACAACAACAGCAGATAAAACAAGAACTTGAAAGCATGAGCTTTTCAGAATTGACACCAGAGCAGGCCCGAAGGAAAGACGAACTACAGCAAGAGCTTAGGCAAATAACATGGAGCGAATTGACACCGGACCAACAGGCCGAAATAGCACATGAGGAATTTAGGCTAAAGAATATACAGGACACCTTTACAAAAGTGCTGGAAGAAAACCCAGATATTATCGTACCCGTTGAGGTATTGACAGACATAGAACTCCAAGAGAAATTCTTACAGAAGCTTGAAGAAGAGCAGGTAAAAGAACCGCAGAAGACCAAAGAAGAAATACAGCAGGAGCCAACGAAAGAGGGCAAGCCTACAGACACAACAGAAGCCTATGAGGATATTACACAGCACCCACTATATAATACAATAATAGAGAATGCACGCACGCTCTACGCGAAGGATACTGGTGAGAGAAAAGGCGGTGGATCAGGTATGTGGATAGATCCAGAGACAGGCGAAGCGATGAGGTCGGGCGCAAAGGGGCAAGAAAACCAGATGAGAGGCGCAAACCTTACGCGTGGTGATATCAACAAACTTGATAAAAACGGACTGACACCAGACCTCGAAGAGAAGATACGGTTGGAAATTCAAAGATATCAAAGTGATCCGCTGCTATCAGAATACTTACTAGAGGAGCCATCGAAGATATCATCTATTGTTGGTGCAGCAAGGGCATTCGGAACAGAGCCTATTGACACTACATCACTAAAGCCGTACATAGAGCCAGAGAGAAGATCAAAGGTGAAGGATATTGTTGAGGCCACAAGGGCGTTTGGAACGACACCAGTAAAAACAAAATCTATTAGGCCTGCAACACCAAGACAATTCGAGAAAGCGAAAGAAGGCGCAAATGAGAATGGACTAACAAAAGCGGAGCAGATGGACTTTGATAGGCTATCAGAGCAGCCAGAAGGCGCATTAACACAGGATGAGCAGTGGAGACTTGAGGACCTTGAAGATAAGGTGCTTAAAAACTTTGAAGAACTCAAGAAAACAAAGAAGAAAACGACACAAGAAGAAAATATTGTAAAAGCAGTTGAAAAAAAATCTATATGGGGAGCAGAAAAAATAGGCCAGCCCATAAAAGACGAACAGGAATACAATAGGGAAAAAGAAAGAATAAATAATCTTGTAACTACAAAAGAAACACTCGACAAAGAAGGGAAAAACACAGACAAGCTAGTAGAATCCATAAACAGAGGAAAGAAGAGACTTAAAGAATGGGAGAAAACACTTGAGAAAAAGCAAGCCAGTGAAGAGGTACAACCGACACAAGAGACTAAAGAGACTAAGCAGGTAGATGAAAAAATAAATAATTATAAAAATACTTTTACCCACGGAAAATCTAAATATATAGCCTATGATAACGGAGATATAGCACTATTGAGAAAAG
>JAOZOG010000035.1 GCA_029933395.1 Sulfurovaceae bacterium
GATGTGAATATCGCCCAGATTCTTTTCGAGCTCTTCTCTGTAGCCTGCCATAAATCGCTCGAACTGTGCTACGATATTCTTGTCTATTTCAGTGTAGGGTTTCACCTCTTCTATCGTGACCTGATTGCTGAGTGTTTTTCCCTGGGAGAGTATGGGAATGCGTGTTTGCAGGGCCTTTCCGACTATCAGCAGATGCTCGATGACCATCGCGACAGAGTAGTAGCGTGAATTGTCTTCGAGCCCAAAAAGTTTGGGTACCAGGACTCTCCTGAAAAGCTGCTCTTCATCCAGGCCGGATGCCATAGTGATGATCTTTTCTCCCTCATTATCATAGATATCCCAGGCTTTGTCCCAGGAGATAAGGCGGTTGAGCAGAGGAAACATCACATATTTTGCAGCCAATCGTTTGGAGGTGGAGATACCGGCTCCGGCTTTCTCCAGCGTGTCGATGACTTCAGTAGAGTCTTTTTCTTTCATTGTTTTCCCAAGTTTATTGTTTTGATGAGGTGGCTGGAGATAGATCTTGCTGTAGCGAAGATTGCAGCATATTATTTGTTGTCTCATTGTATTCTTTAGGGGATGAATTCTGTGGATAAAAAATTGCACCCATCCTACACTTTTTCACCCCAAAGTCTCTGGCTGAGCATCTGTATTCCTTTGTGGAAAGGCATCCCCTCATCGCTCCAAAGCTGCAATTCGGAAAAATCCGATTCCAGAATGTCTCGCTCCTCTTCCGTCGTATGGAGTCTATCGGGATTTGAGTATGTAGTATTCAAGGGAACAGTTTTGCCGGTATAGTGTTTTGCCAGAAACCAAAGTGCGAGAAAATCAGTAGAGAATCGGTTGAGTATTTCCCGACTGAATGTTTCGAAGTCGTCGTAGCGGCTCTGCTCGAAGGTGTCCAGAATGGTTCCGATCATATCGTTAAGCCCGTGGAGAGGGATCGCCATGAGGATCAGTCTTGCTGTTGTTTTCCCCTCGCTGTACTGTCCGCCCAGAAAGAGCCGGACGCTCTTTTGGGTGGGGCCGTAGATGGCGGTTCTCAGTCCGATCAGGCCAATGTCGGCGTGCTGGTGTTTGCCGCAGCCTTTGAGGCAGCCGCTGTAGCCCAGCCTCACACCGAGTTTCGCGAGGCGATCGAGGGGAAGCGTCTCGGCCTCTTCTTTCATGTCGAAGAGGGAGAGGGGACAGTAGCGACTACCGGCACAGACGGAGAGCTGGGGTGGATCACTCTGCCTGGCGAAAGGCGTTTCCGGTTTTTTGAGCCCCAGGAGATAGAGGTTCTGGTCGACTCCCAGTCGTATGGAGAGTTGGTTCGACGCTGCATAGGTGTAGAGGGTGGTGAGTGCATCCGGTGAGATCTCTCCGAAGCGGCTTCGGCAACAAAAAGCATACTCTCCATTTTGAAGCCGGGTAAATTCTCGAGTGCTGGATTTGTGCACCAGAAGCGTGCCGGCTGATTGCAGCACTTTGGGATAGAAGGATTGAATATGCTCTCTGAAAGTTTTCATGCCGATCGATTGCAGCAGATGAAAAAGCCGCGTTTTGGAGCGTGTGCCCCGGAGGCCGTATTTGAGATAGCTTTTGGTGACGGATTCGAAGAGTGCGGCGGCATACTCTTTTTCGACGAATATATCGGCATCTTTCGCTACTTCGCTATTCTTGCCTCCCAGATAGAGGTTGAAGCCGATTTGGCCCTCTTTTTCTGCCAGGGCCAGATAGAGATCATTGCTGAAAAAGGAGTGGGTGCTTTCCGGGGTACCGCAGATGGCTGTGTTGAATTTGCGGGGGAGGGTGCCTGTGTAGTGAGGGTTCTTCAGAAAGATCGACTCCATCTCTTGGATCAGGGGGTAGGTTTCTATCCGGTTTTTGGTATCCAAACCGTCGAGAGGGTCGGTGACGATATTGCGAAAATTATCCGTCAGAGTCTGCCAGCAGGTCAATCCTGAATGCTCCAGCTTTTGCCAGGCCTCCAGTACACTGTCCGCATTCAGCCCGTGCAGCTCCATCTGTGCCCGCATCGTGATGATGGGTTTGAGGTGATAGGCTTCGACAAGTTCGAGAATGCTTTTCAGCTGGGGAGGCGAGATCCTGCCGGCTGTGAGACGGATTCTGAGCATAAAGGTTTCGGGTGAGAGTTTGTGGTTGTAGATACCGAAGTTTTTGAGGTAGAAGCGCTCATCTTCACTGAGATGGTGCCAGTCGAGCTGCTCGATCAGCGGGAGGAAATCATACGGTTTCCGTGCAGCCTTGAGCCGCTCGATTTTGTTGGGCTTGAATGTCGCCTCTGCCATTATTGTATCCGTCTGCCGCTAAAAGTCTATAAACATCGCCTGCGAGAGGAAAATGATGATCAGTACAAGAATAAAGGGGAAGAGATGGCTTTTGAAAACCCAGGGGTTGATCCCGAAAAATTTCTGGTTGAATCCCCGGAAGCCGAGCCAAAGCCCCAGAAATGCCTTGATGGAGAGCAGGATCTGAAAGCTGCTCATCCCCTCCGGCCCGATCTCGCCGAAAACAAAGATAAACATATAGATACCGGTACCGACAGCGACGAGAAGTGCCCAGGGGACGACTTTGCGCACGTGCATCATGATCGCTTCGCGTGCTTTTTTGGCCTCTTCGGGTGTCAGTGTTTCACCCATTCTGGCCATAAAGAGGTTGTCGACGATAAGAAAACCGCCATAGGTGAAAGCGGCATAGAGATGGATGATGTGGACGATATCGAACATTTTTGAAATCCTTTGGGAATTATAGAATCGTAAGTATACAGTCTGCTTTCTCAAAGCGGGGTTGATATCGGTCAATAGTTGTGCTACACTTCAGTATGGATAATCTTTCATTGTGGATCGAAGCCTTTTCGGGTCTGGGACTTTTCCTGTTTGGGATGATCTATCTCGAGTCCAGAATCAAGGCGAGTGCGGGAGCCTCGTTTCGGCGGATGATCCGCAATGCGACCGATACCCACTTCAAGAGCCTCTTTGCCGGCCTGGCAGCCACCGCACTATTCCAGAGTTCCTCTGTCGTGACACTGATGGCGCTCTCTCTGATCGGCGCACAGATGATGGGGTTGGAGAGTGCGATCGCGATGATCTTCGGGTCGAATATCGGTACGACGGTGACGGCGTGGATCATTGGACTGATCGGCTTCAAATTTGATATTTTACTTCTCTCTTATCTCTTTATCGGAGTTGGGGGGCTGGGAAGTGTTCTGGCGGAGCAGGGCGGACGATGGCGGAACTGGTTTGGGGCGATGGTCGGCTTCGGACTGATCTTCCTGGGCTTGGAGGGGATGAAAGAGAGTTTCGATACGATTTCGAAGAGTTTCGATATCGCAGCTTATCACTTTGGCCACCCCTACTGGTACGCCTTGGTCGGGTTTGCTCTGACGGCAGTGATACAGTCGAGTTCTGCGTCCATCGCGATCGTGCAGAGTGCCCTCTATACCTCTATCATCGGTTTCGACGATGCTGCCGCTTTCGTGATCGGTGCCAATGTGGGCACGACAGTCACGGCAGTGCTGGGTGCGATCGGAGGGATTCCGGACAAGAAACGGACCGCACTGGCGCATCTCTTTTTCAATGTTTCGACCGGAGTGGTCGCACTGCTTCTCCTGAAGCCTCTGGTCTCTCTGGTGATGCTGATCATGCCGGGGACGGACAGTGTCATACAGATCGCACTCTTTCACACGATCTTCAATCTCATCGGCGTCATTCTCTGGTTCCCCTTTATCAGCCCGCTTGCGCTCTGGCTGCACCATTTTTTCAAAAAAGAGCCGGTTCATGTGACACTCTATCTGCATAATGTTTCAACAGATGTACCGGATGTCGCCCTGGAGGCACTGCGCAAAGAGGTCGGCCATCTCTCCGAAGAGGTCGAGCGCTTTGCACTGCTTGCGATCAATATCCCGCCGCCCAAAGTCCTGAAAGATCATACCCCCACCGATAAACTGCTGGATAGGTATCAGGAGAATATGGAACTCTCCTACGAAAAACTCTATGATCCGATACGGCTTCTGGAGGGGGAGATCTACCGCTATGTGACGCAGGCGACACTGGGGAAAAGCGATGAATCCTTTCTCGAAAAACTCAACGAAGTTGTCCGCCAAACCTCCTATCTTGCGACAGCTGCCAAAGCGATCAAGGATATGCTGGAGGACCTCAATAGACTCTATCTGGCCGAGAGTACCGAAGAGCAAAAATTTCTGCGCAACCTGCGCTATCAGATTCTGAAGAGTGTCGAAGCCTTCGATGCCGCCAAGAGGGGAGATGGTGATGCACGCAGGGAGATGGAAAATATCTACAAGAGAATCGCAGAATCCTATCGGGACAATATGGGTACGATCAGGGGAATTGCCAAAAACAGAGAGATTCCAACCGAAATGACTACGATCGCCGTCAATGATATGCATCTGAGCAAAAGCTTCACCAAATCGCTGCGTAACGCATTGCGCTTCGAAAGTGTCTGGGAGGAAGAGAATGATGAGGAGGAAGAAAAGGAGAAAGCGGAGCGTCAGCAGTAGAACGCTTATATTCTGTTATAATATTTTCTAACGATTTAATATTTGGAGAAGATAATGAAGAAATCACTCTATTCGGTTCTGATAGGTCTGCTGCTCTTTTTCTCAGCGACACTGTCACTGCATGCTGAAAATAACGATGCGTATCGGTATAAATGGGTAGGGACCTTTGTCAAGGGTACCCCCTACAGCGAGCAGACCATCGCCAGTGCGATGATGTGGGAAGGGTTTGCCGATGTGATCAAGCGGCGCTGGGGAGAGGGATATCTGCTGACGGAACTCAAATATGGAAACGGAAAATGGGTCGGTGTCTTCTCCAAAGGGAGCAAATGGAAACATCAGGCCTATGATATGAGTGAAAGATGGGAGAGTATGAGTGAGGCGATTGAGAAGCGGTGGGCGCAGGGCTACTATCTCGTCGCGATCGAACATGGTTTGTCAGAGTGGGTCGCCTTTTTCGCTAAAAATACCGGATATACCAACCAGGCATTCGAGCGGCAGAAGAAGCTGGCAAAGTTTCAGGAGCGCATCGTCAAACGATGGAAGCAGGGCTTCGAGATCGTCGATATCGAATATGGCGAGGGGCACTGGCTCGCTGTCTTTGCCAAAGGGGTGCATCAGGGTCATCATGCATTGAGTGTCCGCAGTAACTGGAAGCGTTTCAGAGGAGTGATCCACAAACAGTGGGATCAGGGCTACCAGATCACCCATATCGCTTTTGGTGTCGGGAAATGGATCGGTGCTTTCGCTGACGATACCGGATATCCCGCACAGGGCTTCGAGGCTGAGCCTACACTGTCGGAATTTGGCGTCGTGATGAGAAAACGCTGGGAAGATGGCTTCGCTCTGGTCAATATGGCGGAGGGGTGGTAGAGGATAGATCCGTCTCTTCTTCCCTCTGGCTCATTTGAGCGGGGAGTACTTCCTCCCCGTGTTTCAAATGCAAACGTTTATTATGCTACAATCATTCTCAATTATTCAATCCTGGAGTCTTTTGTGATCAAATCTCTGCTTCTCGCTTTTGTCCTTTTTTTCTTTGCACAAAGCCTTCTGGCTGCGCCGCCCAATCCCGATACATTCGTTCCCAATCGCGCCAAAAGACCCAGTCAGATATTGGCACTCTATATGAAGAACAATATCAGCAAAGGTATCCGTGATGTGATCTATATCTGGAACCGAAGCTACCCGAACCCCTCCAGGCAGATTGTCGACCTGATGAAAATATTCAAATCTTTCAGTAATTCTCCGATGGTGCCGAAGCAGATGTTGATGAACGAAGAGTTCGAACTCAAAAAAGTACTCGATACCAAAAAGATGCTCAAAGCTCTGGACCGTTTCCAAAAAGAGCTCAATACCACCCATCGTGCGCTCTTTGAGTATATCAGCCTGATCATCGGAAGCAAACAGGGCGATATAGAGAAGGCGTACAAAGAAGTACTCAAAGAGATGAACCGTATGGTCAAAGGCTACAATCATCTGGCAAAAGTGACGAACCGGCAGTATGGCCAGAAGGTGATGCCCTATTATGCATTGAATTACAAAAAAAGAAAGTAGGAAGAGAGATGTTAGACGTAATCGAATGGCTCAAAGAGCATGGAGACCTGAAGGTCATCGACACACCACTGGATGTGGAGTTGGAGATACCGCATCTGGCTTATATCGAAGTCAAAAAGGCTGATTCCCGTCCGCTGCTCTTCACGCATCCTGTCAACAGGGCCAAAGGGATCGAGTATGATATGCCTGTCCTGATGAATATTTTTGCCAACAGAGCCGTCACGCAGAAGCTCTTCGGGCGGCATCCTGACGAGATCGCAGAGGGAATCGACGGGCTGCTCAAACTCAAGCCGCCCAAAGGGTGGAGAGCCAAACTGGCGATGCTGCCAAAACTTATCGCACTCAAAAATGTCTTTCCCAAACGGCTGAAATTCAAAGGTGAGTGTCAGGAGGTCATTATCCCCAAAGAGGAAGTCGATCTTGACAAGCTTCCGATCCTGAAGACCTGGAGCGAAGATGGCGGGCCGTTTATCACGATGGGGCAAGTCTATACGCAGAGCCTGGACGGCACGATGCAAAATCTGGGGATGTACCGGCTCCAGCAGTATGACAAAAACCGCCTCGGAATGCACTGGCAGATCCACAAAGATGCTTCGCACTTCTTCGACCAGTACCAAAAAGCCGGAAAAAAGATGCCGGTGAGTGTCGCCATCGGCGGTGATCCACTCTATATCTGGTGCGGCCAGGCACCGATGCCCTACGGAATGTTCGAAATGCTGCTCTATGGTTTCGTGCGGAACAAAAATGCCGAGCTGGTCAAATCCATTACGAACGATATCTATATCCCGCGGGATGTCGATGTCGTCATAGAGGGGTTTGTCGATCCGGAGTTGGCAGAGATCGAAGGGCCTTTTGGAGACCATACGGGATACTATACTCTTAGAGAGCCTTTCCCGGTGATGGAGGTAGAGACGATCACGATGCGGAAAAAGCCGGTTTTCCAGGCGACAGTCGTCGGCAAACCGCCACTTGAGGACAAATATATGGGCTGGGCGACTGAGCGGATCTTCCTGCCGATGCTCAAGCCGATGGCACCCGATCTTATCGATTACAATATGCCCGAAAACGGGGTTTTTCACAATCTTATACTGGCCAAGATGAAGGTACTCTACAAAGGGCATGCACAGCAATTCATGCATGCCTTCTGGGGTGTGGGTCAGATGAGCTTTGTCAAACACGCTATTTTTGTGGGAGAGGATGCACCGGAGCTTGAAGAGTTCGATGCCTTGACGGAGCATATCCTCAATCGCCTCGAGAAGCGTAGAATCCTGATTACGCAGGGGATCGTCGACCATCTTGATCATGCTTCTCCGGAGCAGTTTGTCGGAGGCAAGTTGGGGATCGATGCGACGGGGAAAGAGGTAGAAGTAGGGCTGGAGTCTCCGACAGGGGATGCCGAGTTGCTCAAAAAGATGCAGGCGATCGATACCCATATTCTGGAGTTGAAACAGTATTTCACTCAGACGAAGACACCTCTTTGTGTTGTGACGGTCGATAAGACAAAACCGGTACTGAGTGATATTGAAAAAATGAAAGAGCTGAAAGAGCATATCAAAGTTCTGATCATTGTAGACAAAGCCAACAATGACATCGACAATCCCTATATGCTGCTCTGGCGCGTCGTCAACAATATCGATGCGCAGCGGGATATCCTGCTGGA
Source organism: Sulfurovaceae bacterium (assembly GCA_029933395.1). Classification (GTDB taxonomy): domain Bacteria; phylum Campylobacterota; class Campylobacteria; order Campylobacterales; family Sulfurovaceae; genus SZUA-451. Next base: position 7,734 of record JAOZOG010000035.1, read on the forward strand.
TCCCTTCATTGTCATCGACGCCACTGCCAAAAGTGAGTTGGATGGCTATGATCGTGAGTGGCCCGGGGATACACTCTGCGATGAAGCTGTATTGAAAGGCTTGCAGGAGAAGGGCTTGATAGAGATCGACGAGGCGTTCATTAAAAAGTTCGGCTTATTGAATTTTTAGTTCCGAAATAATAGTTGGGTTTAAAGAGTAATTTGTTACTATACCTTGCTAATAAAAATTATCATTAAGGAATAAACATGATCGTAACCAACAAAGCTCCAGACTTTACTGCTGCTGCCGTACTCGGCGACAACCAAATCGTAGAGGATTTCAATCTCTATGAAAACCTGGGTGAGAAGGGTGCAGTCCTTTTCTTCTATCCGCTTGACTTTACATTCGTCTGTCCATCCGAGTTGATCGCTTTTGACCACCGACTCAAAGAGTTCCACGACAGAGGCATCAATGTCATCGGATGTTCTGTCGACTCTCAGTTCTCACACTTCGCATGGAAAGAGACTCCGGTGGAGAAGGGTGGTATCGGACAGGTGAAATATCCTCTCGTTGCAGACCTGAACAAGCAGATCGCCAGAGATTACGATGTCCTTCTGGATGAGTCTGTCGCACTCAGAGGGTCATTCCTGATCGATGCGGACGGTACAGTCAGACACGCTGTTGTCAATGACCTTCCATTGGGTAGAAATATCGACGAGATGCTCAGAATGATCGATGCGATGCTCTTTACCAATGAGTATGGCGAAGTTTGTCCTGCCGGCTGGCAGAAGGGTGACGAAGGAATGAAGGCTGACACAGAAGGTGTCGCTGATTACCTTGCGAAACACGCTGAAGAGCTTTAATTGTCTACCGGAAGAGAGGGGAAACCCTCTTTTCTTCTAAAAAACAAACACTTCAGAGGTAAGGGTACTTTTGAAGCGTTTGTTTTTATTTTGTGTTATTTGCTGCTGAAAGCTGCCTGAGATTGACCACCGCTACCAAGATACTAAGCCACAGAAAAACATAAACATGTTATATAGCGTTGCAAAGGAAAAAAATGATCAATTATAATCAATTACTAAATCAGTCAGGCTTGAAAGCAACGCATCAGAGAATAGGCGTATTGGAAGTGCTGGAGGATACGGGCCACAGTACCATCGATGAGATATATCAGAGGGTCAGAGAGCAGCATCCCGCCATCTCATTGGCGACAGTCTACAATAACGTGGATATTATGCTTGAGAGGGATGTGCTTGTTGAAGTCCCCATCGCTGGTGCCAAGTCGAGATATGAGATCAAAAAGCAGGATCACATTCATCTCATCTGCCAAATCTGCGGCAGTGTGACCGATGAATCTATCGATCTGATTTCTCAGAAGGATTTGACACGCATTGCGCAAAAAGATGAATTTGCCATCGCGCGATCACAGATCAATATTTATGGTATCTGCCAGAGTTGTCAGGCAGCTATGTAGAAGGAATCGGAAGGCTCTGCCTCCGCGCTTGTTCGGGGCTGAAGCCCCCGACTCCGATTTTTGATACCTCGAAACTTATTTGAAAAGTGCTGATCCGATGCGGACAAGATTCGAGCCGCAGGAGATCGCCAACTCATAATCCCCACTCATTCCCATCGAGCAGACCGTAGCACCATCAGGCTGAAGCGAATCGTAAATCTGATAGGTTTGCTCGAAGCTCTCCTGAACGATCGCTTGATCTTCCGTATGGGCACCGATGCTCATCACCCCTTTGAGTTTGATATTGCTGCAGCGTTCGAGAATCTCCTGATAGATATCTTTCGCCTCTTCGGGGGGGACACCTGACTTGCTCTCTTCTCGGGCACTGTTGATCTGCAGGAGACAATTCATCGTGCGCTCCTTGCGCTCCAGCCGTTCGTCGATCGCCAATGCCAGATCGAGTGAATCGATCGACTGCATCAAAAACGGATCGATATCGATCAGCTTGTTGATCTTGTTTTTTTGCAGTGTACCGATAAAGTGCCACTCCAGAGGAAGTGCCTCGAGTGCAACTGTACGCTCTTCGAGCTGCTGCACCTGGTTTTCACCAAAAGCTCGCTGTCCCAGCTCGTAGAGCGTCTCGATATTTTTGATATCGGTATATTTGCCGACGGTGACCAGCTTGACGATATGATGCTCACTCACAGCGATACGCGCCTGTTCAATATTCCAAATTACCTCGTCGAGGTTTTTTCTCAATCGTTCTTTGTCCAGCATCGTTATCCTCCTATTAGTCTGTTGATATCGTTGTAAAGTCCCAGAAACATCAGTCCCAGCAGGAGCGCCCATCCACCGACTGTCAATCGGTAGAGCACCGCCTCACTCGGTGCCTTTCCCCGGAGTATCTCATAGAGATTGAACATAATGTGCCCGCCATCGAGTGCCGGGATGGGGAGCAGGTTGAGTACGCCGAGGTTGACGGAGATCAGTGCAGTGAAGAAGAGTAGCGCAATGATACCCGCATGGGTGGCCTGTGCCGTAATATCGACAATCGTAATAATACCGCCAAGTTTATCTGAGCCGATCGCACCGGTGACAAGTTTTTGTACACTCTTGAAGATCAGGAGGCTCGCTTTTTTCGTCTCTTCCCAGGCATATACCGTTCCGTCGATCAAGCCATAGCTGACAGTCGTCTGGTCACCGGAGGGCGAGATGCCGATAATCCTGCGATGAATCGGTTCTTCGAAGATATTCTTCTCTTCGATCTCTTTGGGTTTGACGAGCAGATCGATGCGTTCATTGTTGCGCTTGATCAGGACATGGAGAGGGCTGGCTTTGATGCTGTTGATCAGCTTGCCGATATCTTCCCAGTACTGTACCGGTTTGAGGTTGATCGCCAGGATGGTGTCGCCTTTCTGAAGCCCCGCCTGCAGTGCGGGGGTATTCTCTCCAACACTCCCTACTGTGGGGAGCAGCTTTGGTACACCGATCGATGCGATCGCCAGATAGAGGAAGAAGGCGAGCAGAAAGTTGGCGAATGGGCCTGCCAGCAGGATCACGATTCTCTGCCAGGGTTTTTTGCTGGTATAGGAGTCGGGATCGTCACTGATCGCTGTCGGATCACTGTCGTCCTGCCCTTTCATCTTGACATAGCCGCCCAGAGGGATGGCAGAAATACTCCATTGTGTTTTACCGATCATTTTGCTGTAGAGCTTCTTGCCAAACCCGATACTGAAAACATCGACCTGTACACCGAAAAACCGCGCAGCCAAAAAATGTCCCAATTCATGAAAAAAGATCAGAAATGACAAAACCAATAGTGAAACAACAATACCCATATAAATCCTCTTCAATTATAATAGTCGGATTATAGCGTAAGTTTGCGTGAGGTTGACATATATCAAAACAGATTGCGTGAAGTTGTGCTATGATAAAATGAATTGTAAGCAAAGTGTCCAAATCCAAAAAAGGAGAAGCGTCATGGAAAAAGACAAAGAGCAACAGGAAGCGGGGCGAATCGAAGAGCAGGTGATGGAGGGGCAGGAGAAAGAAGAGACTGCATCCGAAGCGGCACACGGGGAGAGAGAAAGCGAAACAGAGCATTCGCAGAGCAGTGAACTGCAAGCCGAAGAGGAAACAAAAGAAGAGGAATCTCCCCAGGAGGACGAGGGCGCCAAAGATGCCAAGGCGCTGATCGAAGAGGCGCGTATTATGGTTCAGGAATCGGACAATGAGATCAAAAGCTGTATGCAGATTCTTGATGAGGATATCGAAGCACTTGAAGAGACCAAATCAAAATTGCTGGAGAGCAGTACCGAAGAGACCAAAAATCTTCTCGAAGAGGTAGGGTTCGAACCGGGAGATATTGAAGATATCGGCGAGGAGGGCCTGGATTTCGAGGTGGCTGAAGCGGTAGAACCGATGCAGGTACATGACCTCTCTTCGGGTAAATTTGGTGCATTTATCCTGGCGCTGATAGCCGGTCTTGCGGTTGTGGCGGGTTGGGTCTATGCGGCGGCTGAAAAGCTGGGTATGGCGCTGGATGTCACCAAGGTTCCGAGTCAGGAGGTGCAGAACAAGATTCTCTCCTGGATTGGGGGCGGGATGACCGGCGGTGCAGGAGACCCGATGTTTGGTATGGTGATTCTGGGAGGTTCAGCGCTGATCGTGATGTGGATAGTCTATAAGATAAAAGTCTATATGCGTGCGCAGTCAAATCTCCACATTGCCCAAGAAGTCAAAGAAGAGGCGAAATTCTACTGCACCAAGAAAGAGGAGTGCAAAAAAGAGATGGACAAAGTCAGTGCCCATATTCACGAGGTGATCAAGGCACTTCATACTTTCAAAGTCTTTTTCGATGAGCAGAATGCCAAGTTGAGAAGGATTCTTTATGTGGAAGGCAAACGCCCCTTTGGCGAATATCATCTCAAATCCAAAGAGGAGATCAAGCATACCAACCTGCTCCTCAACAGTCTCAATGAGCTGATCTCTACACCGATGGCAAATGGAAGTGGCTCGGTATCGGAAGAGGCCAGGGCCGAACTCCAAAAGGTGGAGCGTACACTGGAACGCTTCAAAGAGAGACTTTACGAGTAAATCTTCCAGGCAGGAGCAGCGACTTCAGTCGCATCCCTGGATAATTAGGGGTACTCCTTTCAAGTCACTCTGGTTTTTCAATGTAGCGTGGGCATTCCTGCCCACGAAAACTGGAACATACAGGCAAATCTTTTCGGGGCTGAAGCCTCCGATTCCGATTTTACTTTTCTACTTTCCGGAAAAAATCTCTCACATATTCATATCCCGAATAGAGCGTCAGCGCTACGGCGATCCAGAGCAGTATCTCTCCACCGGGCCACTCCATCAGCAGGAAGCCAATCGCGATCATCTGGACAACAGTTTTGACTTTTCCCATCCAGGAGGCGGCGATATCGATACCCTGATCGACAGCTGAGACTCTGAGGCCTGTAATGAAGAGCTCGCGGGTGAGGATCAGGAAGATCGCCCAGCTCGAAGCACGGTCGAGCATCATCAATCCCAGGAAACCTGCCAGTGTCAGCATTTTGTCCGCCAGCGGATCGAGGATCTTTCCCAGTGTCGTGACCTGGTCGAAGGTGCGGGCGATATAACCGTCAAAGAAGTCCGTTGCACTGGCAAGCACGAAGAGAAATGCGGCAAAGTAGTCGAGCCAGGAGTAGTGGATTCCCTGCAGCAGCAAACTGTCACGATCGACCAGCAGGAAGAACATGACGGGAGCCAGAAAAAGGCGGATAAGGGCGAGAATGTTGGGGATCATCAGGAGTTGTGTTTTGAGCAAAGGTTCAACCTTTTTGGGATGCTGGTATTTGTATGAAAAAACATTGGGTGTCGGAGTGAGGGCACTCCGACCTGCGGAAAACCTATCTGAAGGTTGTCCCGCCGTCGACCACAAGCGTCTGCCCGGTAATCCAGCCTGCTTCTTCGGTACAGAGGAAATAGACAGCACCGGCGATATCTTCCGGCGTACCCATACGGTTGAGTGCGGAGCGTTTGATCGTTTCGGCTTTGACCTCTTCGTAGTTGGTGAAAGCCTTGAGGGCATCGGTATCGATCGGTCCGCCGGAGACGGCATTGACGCGAATGCCCATTTCACCCAGTTCCACTGCGGCGTAACGACTCATCGCTTCGACTGCCGCCTTGTTGGTACCATGGCCTGCATAGTTGTCGATATAGATAAGGTTGCCCGTGCTGGACATCGTGACGATCGCACCGCCGCCTACTTTCTCCATCCGTTTGGCTGCCTCCTGGCTGCCTACGACGAAGGCATTGACCGTTGCGGTATAGATATTGTTGAGGCCTCTGGGTTTGAGGCGCATAAATTTTCCGTAACCGCCTACGACCGGTCGCCCATAGATCATCGCATTGGAGACGAAAAAGTCCACTCTGTCGAAATCCTCATCGATCGACTTGAAGAGTGGCTTGAACTCGTCAGGCTCGAGGATATTGAGGGGATAGGCTTTGGCTTTGATATTGTAAGCCTCGGACCAGCCTTTGGCCAATTCGTGAGCGATCTCTTCATTGCTGTTGAAAGTGAAGGCGACATTGACACCTTCGCTGGCAAATTTTTCGGCAATGGCTTTTCCGATTCCTTTGGTGGCACCGGTAATGACAACAGTTTTTCCTCTCATCTCTGACATCTTACGCTCCTACTATCTGATAATTTTTCATCGTCTCTTCGATCTTTTTCATATTGGCACTGCTGGGCGGTACAAGTGGAAGCCTGTACTCCAGTGTATCGATCAACCCTGCGATGTACATTGCTGCCTTGATTGGTATCGGGTTGCTTTCACAGAACATCACTTTGTTGAGAGGGAAGAGTGCATCATTGATCGCTTTGGAGCGCTTGAAGTCCCCTTTCAACGCAGCATGGACGAGCTCACTCTTCATATCGGGCAGCAGATTGGAGGTGACAGAGGTGATTCCCCTGCCGCCATTGGCGAGAATCGGATAATCGATCGCATCGTCTCCACTGAAGAGATAGAGATCCGGACGTCTGGAGAGCAGTTCGACAGCGCGCTCGATCGAACCGGTCGCTTCCTTGATCCCGAAGATATTGGGTACATCGTCAAAAAGCCTGCATACGGTATCAGGCTGGATATCGACACCCGTCCTTCCCGGTACATTGTAGAGCATGAAGGGGATCTCTACGGCAGACGCGATCGCCTTGTAGTGTTGATAGAGTCCCTCCTGGCTGGGCTTATTGTAGTAAGGACTGACGGAGAAGAGGGCATCGACACCACAGGACTCGGCATGTCTGGCGATATCGATCGCTTCGTGTGTCGCATTGCTGCCCGCACCGGCCAATACTTTGGTCGGCGCATTTTTGCAGACTTCCACGGCAATTTCGATGCATCGCTTGTGTTCATCGTGGCTTAGTGTCGCGCTCTCTCCCGTGGTTCCGACAGGGCAGACTGCATCGATGCCGTTGTCAATCTGGCGCTGGATCAATCTGCCAAAAGCTGCCTCGTCCAGTGTGCCGTTTTTGAATGGGGTAATCAGCGCAGTGGTCGCGCCTGAGATCAAGTTGTTCATTGTTCTTCCTGTTTTGTTTTACTGACTTTCTCTATTTGTTTCTCTGATGGCCGCTCGGCCTTCTTGAGGATGACTGTGGTAGCGTAGTCGTTGTCAAAATATTTTTTGGCAACACGGCTGATTTCTTTGACTGTAAGTTTATCCAATTTCTCTTCATATTCAAGTAAAGGTTTGATATTTCCTTTGGCAAGATACTCTCCGAAGAGTGATGCTACATTGCTGGAGCTCTCCAGCGAGTAGATGAAGTCCGCTTTGGCATTGATCTTGAGTTTGTCGAGTTCTTCCTGGGTGACATCCCCCTTTTTGAGTCTGTCGAGTTCGACAAGGATCTCTTTTTCGACGCTTTCCGCCTCTACGCCGGGGTTACAGAGTGCCATAATGAGAAAGACACCGGGATCTTTGAGTTGCATATTGTAGGCGGTGACCATATTGACCATATGTTTGTCATTGACGAGGTTTTTTTCCAGACGGCTGCTTTTGCCGGAGCTAAGCAGTTCACTGATCGCCGAGAGTGCGACCTGGTCATCATCTTCGAAATTGGGAATCGCATAGGTGATCGCCAGCGTATCGACCTTGTTGTTCTCTTTGTGCAGAATGGCATGTTTGGCACCATCGTTTTTCGGTTCGATTGCAGTGACTTTGGGGATCTTGCGCTTGTTTTCGATCTTTCCGAAATAGTTCTGTGCCTCAGTGAAAACAGTTTTGGGCTCGATATCTCCGGAGACGATCAAGATTGCATTTTCCGGCTGATAGTAGCGCTGATAAAAATTCCTGATGTCATCGATCGTCCAGGATTGGATATCCTGCATGAAGCCGATAGGCAGCCAGTGATAGGGATGATAAACGAACTGCATATTGAAAATACGGAAGTAGAGGTAGCCCAGTGGGTTGTTGTCTGTCCTCCACCGCCGCTCCTCAGCCACGACATCGCGCTCTTTCTGGAACTCTTCGTCCTTGAGGGAGAGATTATGCATCAATTCACTGAAAAGTTCGAGCGTCATACCCAGGTTCTTGCTGGCAGTTTTGATGTAGTAGTGGGTTTTGTCGAAGCCGGTGCTGGCATTATTGACGCCGCCGTGGCTTTTGACAATCCGGTCGAATTCACCCGCTTTGTATTTCTTGGTCGCTTTGAAGCTCATATGCTCCAACATATGGGCGATACCGGTTTTGCCCAGGATCTCGTTGCGGCTTCCCACTTTGTAGTAAATATCAGTGGTAATGACGCCGGAACCGTTATCCATAGGGATGGCCACCACTTCCATTTTATTATCGAGTGTTTCAGTATAGTATTTTGGCAATGAGTTGGCCATAGTCGCTCCTGTAGTGAGAAATAGTGCAAACACTATGTTGGTGAATAGTGAAGAGTGAATAGTGAATAATTTTGGTTTGAAATTTCTACGAAATTTCATTTTATTTCCTGAGTGCATCATATCCTTTCTATATGTTTAAGCCAATTTCAAGTACGCAGAGAAAAAATTGCTACCTGCTACCTGCTACCTGCTACCTGCTACCTGCTACCTGCTACCTGCTAC
>JAOZOG010000184.1 GCA_029933395.1 Sulfurovaceae bacterium
AGAAAGAGTATGTGGAAACCCTTTTCAACGATGAATGGACACTCACTCCCATTCATTTTGAAGGAATGGATTTTCGGGAAGAGGGTGTTCCCGAGTGGATCAATCTGCTCTACCAGCCCCGAAGCGGCCTCATCTCTTCTTTCGGACAGACAACAACGCTTACCGGATGGGTGCACGTCATCTGTTGGGCGGACAGTCCGAAAAAAGTGGAAGAGCTTGCCGACAAGGTGGTCGAGTTCTTTGGGCAAAAGATCGACAGGTCGCGGTATAAAACTGACCGCTTCGAGATTACCGATCAGGGTGTGGCACCGAACGAGAAGTTCTTTATCACCCTGAGCTTTGATCTCATGACATCGGCAGGCACCTGCTGATTTATGCTACAATCTGAAAAAAGGATGTGATATGGCAATTCCAATGATAAACGCGCAGGGCACGCAGGTCATCATCATGGATATCCCCGACCCCGAATGGGCCGATGATACCGAAGCTCTTACGGATATCCGTTCAAACGGCCTTATCGTAGGGTGTCCCCAGACACTTGGCGATATCAGCGAAACCCGTAACGTTACCGAGTACAGCTGTCTTTCTACAAACGACAGTCTCAAATCTCTTGGTTCCATTCAACGTGGTAACTTCGACATGGAGCTGCTGCTCGATCCGGACGATACGGCTGGACAGGACTACCTCCGCACCATGTTCAAAACCAACGCTCCCGGACGTATGGTCATCGAACTCAGCGACAGTGAAGGTACCAACGGTACGATGTTCTATTTCAACTGCTACGTCAGTGCGCACAACATCGGCATCGCACAAAACGAGGCTGTCAAACTGACACTCACCGTCGAGATTTCAAGCGAGATCACAGAAATCCCGGCCGGTTAAGGAAAGGATAAGCTATGGCTATCCGACTTATCAATTCGCAGGGCACGTTGCTTCGCATCTGCCCTCCGCCGAAAGATCCTCCGAACGGGCCTACGACGCCGGAAGAGTGGGTGGATTATATCTATGACTACTCCAAACTCGTCGTATGTCCGCAAAGTATGGGCGAATTGCCCGAAACGCGAAATACAACCGAATACGGCTGTATCAATTCGAACGAATCGACAAAGTCTCTCGGCTCCATTCAACGCGGTAATTTCGATGTTGAAATGTTGCTTGACCCTGAAGATCAGGACGGCCAGTGGATGCTTCGAAAAGCGTTCATCGGAAACGATCCGGTCCTCATCGCCGTTGAGTTCAACGATGCTCCCGCCGACACTACGAACGGTACGATCGAGTATTTTCACGGCATGGTCAGTTCGCAGACCATAGGAATCGCCCAGAATGAAGCGGTAAAGACGACCATTACAGTCGAAGTATCGAGCGATATCACAGAAATTCCGGCAGGTACGAAAGTATGAGCCGCGCGGATCGTGTATCCGTGCGGCGGCGTAGCCCTGTATGCGCCGCTGCACGGGCACACGCCCATAAAATCTACAGGGAGATTCAATGAAAAATCCATTTGAGGTATACGTACCCAAAACACGAACGATCAAAGTCAAAGCCCTTGGCGGGGCCGAGGTCAAAGTACGACCGCTCACACTCGAAGAGTCTATCGCGTTTCAGCGAGAGATGGTCAAAGGTGTCGGGCCTGACGGCAAGCCGATTCTCAATGCCGATAAAATCTACGATGTCCGGCTTGAACGTGTTGCCGCTGTGCTTGTCGAACCGAAGATGACGATCGATGATCTTAAAAAACTTTCAGCTGAGGCCATGGATGCTATCGTTGAAATTGACGATGCGATACGCGAGAAAGGGACTGACGACTCGGGAAACTGATTCCCCTCCTCCCCGAGGAGGAGATGGAGTTCAAAGTCGCTGAAGTGCTTCATATGCCGGTCTTCATGATGCGTCGCATTCTTCCCGCCGACGAATATCTGAAATGGCTCTCCTATTTTGCTCACAAACGCCCAGACGTGCAAGAGCAGCAGATGGCACGGCTGATGCTGATGATAAACAGGGCTTTGGGCGGCAAAGCCCAGAGTGCGGACGAGTTTCTTGTCAGTAAACACAGAAACGCCAAACACGGCTCAACGGGTGATCCGGTGTCCAATACGGCGATCAAGGCGATATTCAGACCGTTTGCCAAACCAATGAAGAAAGGGCTATGATGATTGATGACGATCAACTCTTGATAGAGATTGGCGGCAATATCGATGCGTTTAAGGCATCTCTTGTCGAAGCGCGGCGCCTTTATCGCAAATTCACGGAAGATATGCGCGCCATGTCGAGCGACAGCGGCGAAGGATATCGTCGGGACGTTGCCGCACACGCCCGCGCACTGAAACAAAAAGAAGCTGCCGAACGCAACTTTATCAAGACAATCGCAAAAGAGTACAAGGACCTCACCGAAGAAGAGATCGAACACGCCCTTAGAGCTCAGAAGGAGATTGTCGCCGCCAAACTGCGCGAAGAGAAGGCGATGCTCGCTGCACTAAACCGGCTGAGATACAACCAGCTTCGGCAACAGATGCACGATGAAGTGGCGATGCAGAAACGTGTCGCCAAAGAAAAAGAGATGGCTGAAAAGGCCTCGATCGATGCGCTTAATCGTGTGAGGTTCGCCAAACTCAAAGAGCAGATGGCGCGGGAAGTGGCAATGCAGAAGCGCATTGCCAAAGAAAAAGAAGCTGCTGAAGCGCGATCTCTCGAAGCACTCAACCAGCTCCGCTACAAGAAACTGCGAGATCAGCTGGCGCGTGAGTACAAAGCGCATCAGGATGCCATAGCGAAACGCAAGAAGCTCTATGCTTCATCCATTCGCCAGCTTACAGCGATCAGTGAAAAACTACAGGCTGCGCCTGCGCAGAAAAAAGCCGTCCATCCCCTTCTCGACCCTGCCGCACATAGAGACCTGCTTGGCAGTTTCTATGTCGTAGGAAAATATGCAGCCATCAGTGCTGCGATCTACGGGATTGTAAGAGCCTTCAACGATGCTACCACCGCCGCGGGCGAGTTCGATCAGATACTCCATACCAATATCGGTGTTCTCGGTATCAGTGAAGAACAGAGCCGGGCCCTTGCCGAAGAGGTCTACCGTATCGGTAAAGCCTACGGAGACACAATCGGAGAGATTGAAAAAGCCATGCTCACCCTCGGACGGGCCGGTGTCGATGCAGAGCAGATCGCCAAATACACCGAAACGGTCGTAGCCTTGTCACAGATCACAGGCGATACACTGACAGATTCCGCAGAAGCCGTTGCAGCGTTTCGGGAAGGATTCTCGAAAGCCGCGGAGGATGTCGCATTCTTTGGCGGCAAAATGGCCTATGTCGCCAACGAAACGATCCTTTCGATGCGTGACTTCAAGATCATCTCCAACTATGCAATCAGTGCCGCGAATGCGATCGGCATGACCTATGATAGCGTTATGTCTCTTGCGGGCGCTATGAGTAAGCTCGGACGTCAGCCGTCCACCATCGGCACGTCAATCCGACGTCTTTCGGATATGCTGCAATCAAGTGCCGACAACGTAGAGACTGCATGGCGGAGAATAGGTTTTGACAACAAAACGCTTCTGAAAAGCATGGAGAAAGACAGCGCGGCTACCTTACAGCGTATAACAGCCCGATTCGCCGCCATTGGAGCGGAGGAGTGGCAGAGTATCACCGCCAACCTCGACATTCGTATGCGCGACACATTGAACCTGCTGCGACAGATAGGACAGCAGGGCCTGCTCGACAAGTTCATAGGCAAATACTCGGATGCGATCGAACAGGGCCAGAAAGTATCTCAGGGCTTCCAGAAAAACTGGGAGAAGATGGTCAACTATCTCAAAGAAAGCGCCGTCGAAGCCTTTACGCCTTGGATCGAGGCGTTCAACCAGTTTGCAAGCGAGGGCGGCTTGCAGCTTCTTGCAGACGCTTTCAAGACTTTTGCAAAAGTAGCCGTAGAGGCCATTGGATTTGTTGGCAAAGCATTGATAGAAGTGCTGCTCATCGCGGGCGAAGTCGCTTCCGGAATCGCAAATATCGCTTCAACTATAAGCGAAGGATTCTCAGTTTTAACCGGAACGACACTCGAAGGTCTTGAATCCAGACTTGCCGAATACAAAAAGAGCGACAAGGGACAGTGGGATACTCCAAGGATTCATGAACAGGTTCTTGCACTTACAAAACAGATCGATGCGCTTAAAAAAGGAGGGAGTGTTTCTGAAAATCTTGCAAAATGGGCCAAGGAAAATTCAGAACTCATCGACAGTTTCTCTTCGACGCTTCACACTCTCTCCGAGGCTATAGATAAGGTCAATGGCAAATTCGGCGGAAACATCAGCGGTGTCAAAACTTCATCCACAGCCGGAAAGAGTGCCACAGGCGTTCCGTCCGGTCCGCTTCCGTGGGTACCTTCCCCGGATGATGTAGCGAACATGGCGAAAATCGAACTCTACAGCCGCGCAATCACCGACAACTATGACGATCAGGTGCTGATGCTCCAACAGATGACT
>JAOZOG010000608.1 GCA_029933395.1 Sulfurovaceae bacterium
CCACGGCCGCCAGATAACTGGAAGATATATTAGTTTCGAAAATTTCATGAATGGGACCGTTTACAACGATGTCTACATCGAGATAGAGTACTTTTGACTCCTTGATTAGTTCCGGAATCAAAAGTCTATAATACATCGCTTTACCCCATCGTCCCATCTGTAGATTTTCAAACGTTTTTTCATTGATGTCTATTGTGGTCAATTTGCAATCATAGGGAGAAGCGATTTCTTTCCAATTCTGTATGTGGGAATCATGGATATCGGTTGTCAATATATAGACGTGAAAGGACGAGGATCGATTGTTATGAAGGAGTGACTGAAGTGCAACTCCAAGATGTTGTGCATAATTATTGTCAGTGGAGAAAACGATCGTTTTTTTCTCATTCATTCATGAATACCTTTGTCGAAATTGTTGACCATTCGTAGAAATTTATCGGCTATACGATCTGCTGAAAATTTTCGAAGTTTGTCGATATCTATGGAAAGATAGGAGCAAATTGCATTCCGGATGAGGTTTGCCAAACCCATGTAGTCCTCGGTCGGAGCCAGATATTTTGAAAAATCTTCTACCAATATTTCGGATGGACCATAAGGACAATCGGTGCTGACGGCGGGTGTTTTAAGAATGAGGGCTTCTACCAGTACCCTTGAGAAACCTTCAAAGTCGGATGTGAGAAGACACAGCTTGGCATGTTTTATCCAACTATATGGATTCTTGGAAAATCCGGGCATAATGACTTTGTCACTCAAATCGAGCTCTTCGATGAATTGCTGAATTTTCTCTTTGTCTTTACCCTCACCCAAAAGGACCAGTTTGTGTGGAATCTTTGACTCTTTATAGGCTTTGAGCAGAATATCATGGCGTTTGCTGCGAATATCAAGCCGACCCACATGAATGATGAAGGGTTCGTCTGGAATGTTTTCTGTTTTTTCTAGAGCTTTATTTTCAATCTCCTCAAAATCGAATGGATTATAAATCGTCTCAATTGCCAGCGGTTTGGCTTTCAGATCTTCGATAATATATTTTTCAAGCCCTTTGGAAACGGTGATCAAACGCTTTCCCGAATAAAGGCGGCGATAGGTACTTCTTCGCCACCAATGTTTCAAAGGTGCCATAGGTCCGGAATAGTTTTTCGTTTCGGC
>JAOZOG010000036.1:0-3560 GCA_029933395.1 Sulfurovaceae bacterium
TGCTAAGAAGGGGGGAGTGAATGAGGGGATAGAAGTACCCCCTCTTTTAACTTGATTTAAAAGATCTACTTCTTGGGCTCGACGAGTTCTTTGCCTTTTTCCGCACCCTCTTTGGCACCCTCTGCAGTTCCCTTGACCGTATCTTCGACCAATCCTTTGGCTGCACCGGCTGCACCTCCGACGACTGCACCGACGACAGGTACCGCTTCACCACCTTTTTTTGCACCCTCTTTGGCACCATCGACAGTGCCTGTGACTGCACCGGTGGTTGCACCGACTGCCGCACCGACTGCCGCACCGGTTGCACCGGCAACTGCTTCACCTGTTTTCTGAACGACTTTTTCGCCCTCTTTTTTCACTGTATCGGTTGCTTCATTGGCCATTGCCAAACCTGACAGCGCAATCACTGCAGCGACAGACAACAAACTTCCAAATATCACTTTTTTCATCATTTATCCTTTTGTATTTTTTTGCAAACAGTTATAGTCTACATCAAACAATCTTAATTTAAAATCAAATCAGGGGTATAAAGCAGTTCTATAGTAAGATACATTTATGATCAAGATAACGAATTTAAGCAAAAGCTTCCGCGGTGTACCACTCTTCAGTCATCTCAATTTCACCCTGGCTCCGGGTAATCACATCGGTCTGGTGGGGCGCAATGGATCGGGAAAATCGACCCTTTTCAAAATCATCCTGGGCGAAGAGCCTTATGATGAAGGGGAGATCACGATCTCCAAAGGGTATACCATCGGGGCATTGCGGCAGCATATCGCATTTACCAAACCTACTGTGCTGGAGGAGTGTGCCCAGGTTTTGAGCGAAGAGGAGCAGTATAACCTCTACAAGATCGAAAAGATGCTCTTTGGCCTGGGTTTTGAGCAGGCAGATCTGGAGAAAGACCCGGCAAGTTTCTCGGGTGGGTATCAGATACGGATCAATCTGGTCAAGCTTCTGGCCACAGAACCAAACCTGCTTCTTCTCGATGAGCCAACCAACTATCTCGATATCGTGTCGATGCGCTGGCTCAAGGGCTTTTTGCGCCGTTTTGACGGAGAGGTGATATTGATCACGCATGACCGGGAGTTTATGGATAGTGTGACGACCCATACGATGGGGATACACCGGAAAAAGCTGAAGATCATCAAAGGTAATACTAAAAAATATTATTCTCAATTGAGAGAGGATGAGATCCACTACGAAAAGATGCGCCTCAATCAGGAGAAGAAGATCGCAGAGCTCGAGGATTTCATCGCACGCAACAGGACGCGGGCTTCTACGGCAGCGATGGCGCAGGGCAAAGTCAAAGAGCTGGAGAAGATCGAGGTGATGGAGAAGCTGGCAGGTGAAGCGGATCTGCATTTTCGATTCACTTACAAAGAGACACCGGCCAAACTGCTGCTCGAGGCAAAAGATCTCGGTTTTGGCTACGATCCCGACAAGCCGCTCTTCGAGAAGATCACCTTTGCACTGGAGAAGGGTAAGCGTATCGCGATCATCGGTAAAAACGGCAGAGGAAAGTCAACCCTGCTCAACTATCTCGCCGGAGAGCTTCCGATGCAGCAGGGTGAAATCTACTATCACCCCGCCACGACCTTCGCCCATTTTGGCCAGACCAATATCGACAGACTCTCATCAGAGCATACGATCATCGAAGAGATACAGGAGGTCGACCCCAAGCTGGGGATCGCTTCGGTACGGTCGATCTGTGGGACGATGATGTTTGGCGGGGAGCTGGCGGACAAGAAGATCAAAGTGCTTTCTGGTGGAGAGCGGAGCAGGGTAATGCTCGGCAAGATTATCGCCACGCCTGCCAATCTCCTCTTCCTCGATGAGCCGACCAACCACCTCGATATGCAGTCGATCGATTCGCTCTGTGATGCGATCGAGGCGTTCCCCGGTTCGGTCGTGCTGGTCACCCACTCGGAGATGCTCCTGCGCCGGCTGGCTGATCAGCTGATTGTTTTCCGCCATCATAGTGCGGAGTTTTTCGATGGAGATTATGAAGCGTTTCTGGAGAAGATCGGCTGGGATGAAGAGGAGGGAGAAGAGAAAGCCCCTGTCAAAAACAGTGGCTCCAACCTCTCACGTAAAGAGCTCAAACGGCAGCGATCCGAACTCATCGCAGCACGCGGCAAGGCGATCAATCCGCTCAAAAAGAGGATCGAGGCCTGCGAATCTCGTATTATCGAGTTGGAAGAGGAGGTCGAAATAGATAATGCACTGCTGATCGAAGCGTCGCAGTCTGGCGATATCGGCGAGATACAGTTCCTCTCCAAAAAGGTAGCGGAGGCAAACGAAGAGATCGAGAGACTTTTTGCCGAGCTCGAAGAGGCAGAGGTGAAACTCGATGAGCGCTTGGTACACTACGATGAAGCACTGGAGGCATTATGAAAACGATAAAACTTTGGATGTTACTTACACTTCTGGCAGCATCTACGGTTGCTCTTACGGCAGGGCGCTACTGTTGGAAGATCCAGGAGGATGATCTGCGTCACTATTGTGAAGCGGTAGCAGAGGGCAAAAAGAGCTGCTGGAAGATCAAAAATGCAGATGAGAAGCACTACTGCGAAGCGATTGCCGAGGGCAAACGAAGCTGCTGGAAGATCGCCAACTCTGATAAGAAGAATCTCTGTGAAGCACTGACGAACCGATGATATTTGTCCCCTCTGTGATGCATCACCGCTCCTGTCGGGGCAGTGACTGCCGACTCTACTTTCCTGAGCATTTTGGGATACTCTGCTGGAATGTCCACAAAAAAAACCGCCATCCCGACTTTGCCCGTTATCTCAAGGATTTCAACGGGCAGCAGGCTATCGACTGTCTGCTCCTGCAGGAGGCGGAGTTCAGAGACGAGGGGATTTGTGCTCTGGATGACTACGCCTTCGATGCCGCGGCAAACCTGGAGGTCAATGGTATTTTCTACGGTGTATTGACAGCATCCACTATAGAATCGGATGAAGCACGCCCTTATCTCTCCAAAGCCAGAGAGAGCCTGATCGGTACACACAAGAGTCTGTTGGTGAGCCGCTATCGTTTTGAAGATGATACACCCCTGCTGATTCTCAATATCCATGCGATCAATTTTCGGGAGACGGGAAGCTACGAGAGAGAACTTCAAAGATTTGCGGAGCGTGCCAAGAGTTACGAAGGCCCCCTGATCGTCGCCGGAGACTTCAACAGCTGGAGTGCCTCGAGAACCTGGAGGCTGCACCGATTCAAAAATGCCCTTGGACTGAAGACAGTACGTTTTGACGAGAAGAGGAAGGTCAAATCTTTTATGGGCAGGCGGCTGGACTTTATCTTTTACCGCGGCCTGGAGTTGCTCGACTCTGCTGTCTTCGATGACCATGGGCTCTCGGACCATAACCCGCTGTATGCCTGGTTTCGGAAGGTGTCGGAGCGAGGAGACTCCGATAAAATTCTAGAAAGAATATAGTAGTTCATCCGTCGTCTTTTAGGCTGCTTTTTCAGTAAATTCCAAAATGTCATCTTTTTAGCCATCCATACGCTTTTTGTCTATACTTTGCCTGATGCTTATGCAATAAGCCCGGAATAAA
>JAOZOG010000036.1:3660-16166 GCA_029933395.1 Sulfurovaceae bacterium
CATACGCTTTTTGTCTATACTTTGCCTGATGCTTATGCAATAAGCCCGGAATAAAACAGAAAGAGAGGAAGATGAAAAAGAACCCAAAACGACCTTCATCCAAAGCCTTTCTTGAGGAGGCAAGCAGATACTGCTACAGTCAGCTGACGCTTTACAAGTTCAACCACTCTACATTGGAGATCGATGAGAAGTATCGGGAGGGACGGATCACAGCACTCAACTATATCGCCGATCTGACCTTCTACTTCATGCAGCGTGAGAGGCATATCGCAGAGGAGTTTCTTGTCGAGCTGGAGAGGCAGCTGGAGGTGGTGGATGGGCTCAAGTCACAGAGTTATATTCAGGGAATCAGAGACAGTATCGAAGAGCTCCGGCAGGAGATCGGAAAACTCGAACACTGAAGGCAACAGGTGTTTTTGCATATCGATATCGACAGCTTTTTCGTCTCAGCCGAGCGCAGTCTTGATCCCAGCCTCAAAAATATTCCCGTGGCAGTGGGAGGCCGGAGCAACCTGGAGATCTTCGAGAGAAATCGCAACCATACCCGTCTGATGGATGAAAACAGCGGCGCCTTCGTCACGCCGGTATTTTACAATGACAAGGAGAAGACCTTTCGCTCCTTTTTTATCGATATCATCGACGGGAGGGAAAAGGTCAGGGGGATCGTCACGACATCGAGCTACGAAGCCAGAGCATGCGGAATCAAGACAGGGATGCCGATCGCACATGCATTGAGACTCTGCCCGGATCTGGTCGTGGTTCCCTCTCATTATCTTCTCTATCATCAACTCTCCAGAGATATCTATCGTTTTTTGCAGGTCCGTATTCCTCAGCTCGAACAGTACAGCATCGATGAGTTTTTTGCCGATCTGAGCGGCTGGATCGGAGAGGATGAGATAGATAGTTTTGCCTCGGAGATCAAAGACGGTATCTACCGGAAATTTGATATCCCCGTCTCCATCGGTATCGCCAGAGCCAAATGGATCGCGAAACTGGCGACCTCTTATGCCAAACCGTCCGGTATCTATCATGTCAAGGATATCGATACATTCATAGAGAAGATTCCTGTCGAAAAGTTCCCGGGAATAGGCCGTGGCTTTCAGAAGAGGCTCAAGGCACGCTATATCAATACACTGGGGGAGGTGCGGCGCAGAAAGGCGCTCTTCTACAGCTGGAAAAAACCCGGTATTCAGCTCTATCATCGCATTTGTGGCGATGACCATGAAGGTATCGTGGAAAAGCCTGCACGGAAGTCTATCGGCATCAGTCGTACCTTTGATCCGATAAGGGAGAGTGAAGAGGTCCGGCGGCGCATCATGGTGATGGCGAGGCATATCGTCTATATGGCGATGAAGAGGGATTTCAACCCTACACTCTTCTATCTCAAGGTCAATTACGACTATGGCATTCGAGCCAAAATCACCCACAGAAGCCAGCGTCTTTTCAATGAGAAGGAGTACAAAGAGGCACTCTCCGGGATGTACGATGAGATCAGAAAGGAGGGGTTGGGTGCCATCAAGCTGACACTGAGTGTTTCACACTTTGCCGACCGGAAGAGAATGACGCTTTCGCTGCTGGAGTATGAGGAAGACCGGAGAGAACATCGTCTCAGCAGCGGGGTCCAGAAACTCAGGGAGAAGTTTGGACTGGATATTGTCAAGACAGGGAGTGAGATGTAGACTCGTTATGTGGACGGAAATACCCACGATACAAACCTTCAATACATTCTTTTCGTGGGCAGGAATGCCCACGCTACTATTGCTCTTTTTTTGACCGTGCAACCTTCTCCCGCAGGAAAGCCTCTCTGTGTTCGATGCCCAGCAGTTTTTCTCTGGTGAGGTCAGGATAATTTCCGCCCAGTCCTTTCCCGTCATTGCCATGGCAGCCTCCGCAGACACTGGTGAAAAACATCTCTGCGTCGGCAGGGTAGGGCTCGCTGCACTTTTTGCCGGAGAGACTCAAGACATAGCAGGCGATTTTTGGGGCATCTTCACGGGAGACATAGCCTCCCTCCATCACACCGCCGACAAAGCCAAGATCGTAGGAACCGTGGTTGATAACGGAGATGATGTATTGTTTGGCATACTCAGGGGTGTCGATTTGGGAGAGCTCCTCTTCGAAATGGCTGGCTTGATGAGATTTTGCATGTGAGTGATAGGCGGTGGTTTTTTGCCGGTGATCTCTGGCGGATTTTGTACCGGAGAAGTAGGCATTGAAGATGCCATAGAGTATGATTAGAATGAAAAGAGAAGCGATAAGTTTATTCATAAAACTATTTTATAATAAATATAATGATTGATACATTAACAATGGGAAGATACATCAATAAAATATGGCGCTGACATAGCCGACCACCCTGGAGCGGTCACCGCTGTAGTCCGCACTGGTGCGATAGTCGATCAGCTTTGATCGCAGCCCCAGTTTTTTTGCCGCTTCGATCATCGCTTCGATACCTGTGATTCCGCAGGCTTCACAGCCTTTGGCCAGTTCGCCTCGGTCAAGCAGGGAGATCGCACGGAGGCAGTGGCTGTCGAGTTCCCTGGCTTTTTCCTGAGTATAGAAGTGGCTGAGATCGCTGCTGATAACGACGGCATTTTGGGGATCCTGGAGCAGGTAGCTGATAATTTTTGCTATCTGCCCGGAGGGGATATCGCCGTAGACCAGTTCGATCACTTTCGCTTTGGGAAGATAGTGCCGGATAAAGGGCATCTGTACCTCTGTCGAGTGTTCTTTGTGGTGTGCCTTCTCTTCAAAACCGATTTTGAATCGCCTGGCAAGATCGATCAGATAGTCCGTATCGATCGCAATATCTCCGCAGGGTGTTTCGTAGCTCTCGAAATAGCTTCCGCTGATACCCCGGAAGTAGTGATGATGGCTTGGGCCTATGACGATCACTCTTGCCGCAGAACTGCGTGAGAGGACCATATAGGCGAGATTGGCAGTGAAGCCGCTGTAGACATAGCCGGCATGGGGTACGATAATTGCCCTGGAATAGACTTTGAAGACGGGATCGGCTTTGGTTTGAGTGCTGACCATTTCGCTGAATTTGCGAAAATAGATCTCCAGTTTCCTGCAGTTTTTGGGGTAGAAGGCCCCGGCTACCGCCATCTCCCTGCGATGCTGCATCGCTACTTCTCTTTGTATTTGGTAGCCTGGTATGTCTTGATATCAGGATGCTTTTCGAGACAGTTTCCCGGCAGGCCCGCTTTTTGGCAGAGGGTCCCGAAGAAGCTGTCGAAGTCTGGCAGCTGCTCCCATACAGAGGGCAGGTACGTCGACCGATAGCCATCCAGTTCCAGTACGACACCATCGATACCGGGGCGGATCTTTTTCCTCAGATCTTCGACATCCTTATACTCCAGGGTTTTAGGCTCGGTGAGGACAGAGACTTCGATCTTGATCTTGTCGAGTTCATCGAGCGTCAGGGGATTGAAGCGCGGATCACGCAGTGCAGCCGACTGTGCATTGGCGATAATATCTTTGTAGAGCGGCTGATAGGCCGTAAGTGAACCGATGCAGCCTCTGAGCTGATCATTGGGACCTTCCGTCAGTGTGACGAAAGCCGCACCGTTTTTCTTGAGTTCCGGATACTCCTCAAGCATTTTTTCCACATCGAACGAACTGTTTAGCCCCAATGCGACTGCGATGGCCGCCTTGGCAAGTTGAATCATAATATCACCCATTTCTCTCTCCTTTTTTTATCCATTATAGCACTTGCGGAGATATTTTTCAAATCTATTTGGAGTCTCTGATTTCGGTTTATTCCCGAAGGAACGAAACCACACTTGCGCTGAATGCCTCAGGCTGCTCCATATGAATGGAGTGCGCAGCATTTTTAATCGTTTTGTATACCGTATGGGGTATCTTCTCTGCCAGCAGGGCGGATTTGTCCGATGGGAAAAGGATATCCTCCTCTCCCCTGACGACAAGTGTTTTTGACTTGACTTCGGAGAGTTTCGCGAGACAATCGAACGCTGCGATCGCTTCTACCTGCTTCCTGAAGGCTGTGGTGCTCTGAGGATAGGGGTAGTGAACGGTTTGGTAGAGTGCCCGCTCTACCATTTTTTCATTTTCAAAGAATGCTTCTGTAAAAATCCAGTAAAAAAGCATACGAAACCATTCGGTTTTGCCCATACCTGCCGCCAATGTATCTGCCCAGTCGGAGAAGAGGGCATTGTTGCGTTTGGAGTCTGAAGAGGCGGTGCCTTCCAGTATGAGGCGGTCGACAAGATCGGGATAGCGAATGGCGAGATCGAGTGCCACGAAGCCGCCCATCGAATGGCCGAGCAGATCGAAAGAGTCCAGTCCCAGGTGCCGGGAGAGTGCGACACAGTCGTCAGCGATCTGCCGGATACTTGTATCGGTATCCTGGGGGACTGTTCTGCCCGATCCTCTGTTGTCGGGCATAATGAGCAGAAAATGACGGGAGAGCTCCTTTGTGACAGGCTGCCAGCTCTGTGAATCGCTGGCCAGGCCGGCGACAAGCATCAGCGGTTTTCCTGATCCTATCGTTTCATAATAGAGATGGATACCGTTTACCTTAACAAATCCCTTGATATTTTTCTGTGGCCCGGTATTTTTCATATTGTTCTCCTTGACTCTATTGTACTCTTTTTGTGGGTTTTGCCCAAATATGGTTTTATGGTATAGTAAGGGATGAGATTTTTACTTTTGCTGCTTCCTTTGATCGTCTTTTCTGCCCCATTTCATGACAAAAAGATGTCTGATGGTATCAGCTCATCTGTCGTCAAGATCTTTACGGTGGCAGTTGAGCCGGATTACTTCCGTCCCTGGCAGATGAAGAGTCAGCGTGCCTCTTCGGGTTCGGGCGTTTTGATAGAGGGGAATCGGATTTTGACTGCTGCACATGTCGTCAACAATGGTGTCTTTATCACAGTCAAAAAATCATCAGATCCGGAAAAATATATCGCCCACACCAAATGGATTTCACACGAAGCGGATCTGGCACTCCTGGAAGTGGAGAATCAGCGTTTCTTCGAGGGTATGAAAGCATTGAAACTCGGAGCGACTCCCCATCGACAGGATGGCGTCGCCGTCTATGGCTATCCGGAGGGAGGCAATGAGATATCGATCACACAGGGAATCGTTTCGAGAATCGATCAGACGCTCTATGTCTACAGCAACTTCGATCTTCTGACACTGCAGATCGATGCCGCCATCAATGCCGGCAACAGCGGAGGTCCGGCACTGAACGAGAAAGGGGAGATTGTCGGTATCGCAATGCAGAAGATCGATGATTCCGACAATATAGGCTATATCATTCCTTCGCAAATCATACGGCACTTTCTGGATGACATTCGGGATGGTATCTACGATGGGTTCCCGGATGACGGGCTCTATATCCAGACGATGGAAAACAGCAATCTGAGAAAACACTTTGGGATGAGGGAAAGAAGCGGTGTACTGGTGACCCGGGTCGTGGACGGCAGCTCCTGTGATGGTACTATCAGACGCGGGGATGTCCTGCTGGAGATAGATGGTGTGAAGGTTGCCAATGACCTCAGTATACCGATGAAGGGAGGCAGTCGTGTCTCTGCCAATTATCTGATACGCCGTCATCAAATTGGTGAGAAGCTTTCGATGAAAGTCCTCAGGGAAGGAAAAGAGATCGTGATGGATATTCCCCTGAAAAGAGAGAGACTCCTTGTTCCCTATAAACATGGAGAGCGTCCCGAGTATACGATATTTGGCGGTATGATCTTTATGCCTTTGACCCGTAATTATCTGCAGGTTTGGGGAAAGGGGTGGGCAGAGAAGGCCCCTGTGAAATTTGTGGATCTGATCAAAAACAGGAACTATCCGACCGGAGAGAGGGAGGAGCTTATATTTTTGCAAAATACACTGCCTGACAGGGAAAATGTGGGGTACAATTTTGTCCATGATATTGTAGATGAGGTCAATGGCAGAAAGATACGTACTTTTGCAGAATTTGTCGAACGTATCGGAGGGAGAGACTCCGGAGAAGTCAGAATCGGCCTGGAAAATGGCAGCGTAATCGTCATCGACAGGAAGAGTGCTGCCCAGGCCAATGAAAGACTCCTGCATCGCTACAGTATCCCAAAAAGCGCTTATTTGCAGAAATGATTTTATTCTGACTGGATTGCAGCGATACCATAAGCGCGATATGGCAAAATATATAATTATTTTCACAGGAGAACAACAAGGATGGCACTCTTTTTTGTAGACATAGAATCTACCGGTATTGATCTGGAGAAAGATCGGATTATCCAGCTGGCGTTTTTGAAAAAGGAGGGCGAGAATATTGAGGTTTATAATGACCTCTGCTATACCGATCTGCAGATGAGCTATTCGGCGATGGGTGTGCATCATATCACGCCGGAGATGCTCGAAGAGAAGTATTGGCCCTACGAGACTGATGCCTATATGACACTGGAAAAGGCAAACAGCGAAGAGAATTACTTCATCACGCATGGCAATGAGCTCGATATCAAAATGCTCGAGCACGAAGGTCTGGAACTGAAAATGAAGTGCATCGACACCGACAAGTGCGCCAGGCACCTTCTCAAAGACGCCGAGGATTACAAGCTGCAGACACTTCGCTATCAGTATGGACTCTACAAGAAGGAGAAAGCCGAGGCTGAGAGGCTGGGCATAGGGGAACTCAAGGCCCACGACGCACTCAGTGACGCCTTTCTGGACTATCTGCTCTTCGAACTGCTGATGGAGAGAGTGAATGGTGATGGGGACAGGCTGGTCGAGTTGACTGATACTCCAATACTGCTGGAAAGAATCACCTTTGGAAAGTACAAAAATAAAAATCTCACTTTTGAGGAGCTCTTTGCAACCGATCCGGGTGACTTCGTCTGGATGTATACCCACCTCGCAAGAGAGTGGCCCGATCTGGAGTATACCGTGGAACACTGGCTCAAAACCGATCCGCGCCTTTGGAAGAGGGCACAGGAGGAACGAAAGAAGATGCTGTGGAACGAATAGACGGAGGAGGGCAGTGACGACGATCGTAATCACGGGGTGCAGTTCGGGGATCGGCCTGGAGACGGCAAAGTATCTCAGGGAGCGTTCAATCAATGTCTACCCTACAGCCAGAAAAGCGGAAGATGTCGAGAGGCTCAAACGTATCGGATTTGACAATGCGATGCAACTGGATGTGAGGAAATCTGATGAAATTGCCGCTGTGATCGAAAGGGTGCTGGAACTCGAGGGCACCATCGATATCTGGTTCAACAATGCCGGCTACGGTCAGCCGGGTGTCGTGGAGGATATCACGACGGAGACACTCCGGGAACAGTTCGAAACCAATCTTTTCGGTCTGCACGAGTGTACCCGGCAGATTATTCCCGTGATGCGAAAGCAGGGATACGGCAAGATCATTCAGCACAGCTCGGTGCTGGGCCTCATTTCTCTGTTTGGCCGGGGCGCCTACAATGCCAGCAAATACGCAATCGAGGGGTTGACCGATACCCTCCGGCTGGAACTGGAAGGGACAAACATCTATGCCGTACTGCTCAATACCGGGCCGATCGAGAGTGATTTTCGCAAAAATGCCATTGCCAAGCTCAGGGAAAATGTCGATATTGAACATTCGCGCTTTCGGGAACAATACCTGGAGAAGGTCAAAGGAACTGAAAAAAAGGTACCCTTCAGTGAACCATCGATCGCTGTGGCAAAAGTTGTCCATCGAATTGTCCAGGCGAAAAAGCCAAAACCCCGCTACTATATCACCACTGCCACCTATCTACTGGGCGGACTCAAAAGGATACTGAGTACGTCACTTTTGGACAGAATATTGATCAAAATTGGATAAACACTATAAAATCTATAGATTTACTTGATATTAATTTTTTTTCCGGCTATGATTTGTAAAAAAGGATAGCCGATGTCTTATACTTGCCCTGTATCCGGACAAAGAATCGACAGTACGATTGTACGGATGATCTCGTTCGAAGTGGCAGGAGTGGTACTGCTTTTACTGCTCACGCACCATATACTCTTTGCCTCACTGCTGCTGTTTGATTTTACTGCCAGACTGTTTCGAAAGAAAGAGTGCAGCCCTTTTCTGCTTGCAGCACGTATCCTGCAAAAGCGACTCTCCTTCCCGGTACGAATGAGTGATGAGGCACCTAAGCGCTTCGCACTTTATCTGGGATGGAGTATGGCAGTATTGATGATGATTTTTGCGATGATCGACAATGCAGCTGCAGTGAATCTCTTTGCCTCGGTATTACTGGCTTGCAGTCTGATGGAAGCGGCATTTGAGTTTTGTGTGGGTTGTGTACTCTATCGCCATCTGTCAAGATGGGAGGTGCTGCGAAGATGATCGGTCTATCGAGCAAGACAGTCTATGCTGTGGCGGCGCTCTATGAGCTCGGGAGCGGGCCGACGGAAAAACTGACGAAGATCAGAGACATCGCCGAAGCAACAGGCATTTCTCGAAACTTTCTGGAGCAGATACTCCTCGAGTTGAGAAAGGGCGGATTTCTCGAGAGTGTCAAAGGAGCCCGTGGTGGATATCGGCTCGCAAAAACACTTTCGAATATATCGCTCGGAGAAATTATGGAAGTTTTGGAAAACGACCCATTTGTCAATCCCTGCAAAACAGACAATCCTGTACTTGAATGTTTTTGGCAGGATCGGAAAGAAGAGCTGGAGCGCACGCTGAATCTGCCGCTCTCAGAACTCCACGTCTGTGAGCAGAGGCTAGGTAATGCTCTGAACTATACGATTTGAGGAAGAAAAAGATGAGAGATTTTGAAAGATACAATACGCTGCTGGTGCAGTCGGTCGGCAGCAAAACCGGCCCGATCGCACCGACTATCATACCATCAGCCGCCTTCGGCTACAGCAATGCAGAAGAGGCTGAAGCGATCTTTTGCGGGGAAGCACCGTTGCCTCTCTATGCACGTGTCGGCAACCCGACCAATGCCAAACTCGAATCGGTTGTTGCGGTGATGGAAGGCGGAGCAGGCGCTATCGCCACCTCTTCGGGGATGGGTGCTTTGGCGATGGTACTCACGGCATTTCTGAAGCAGGGTGACGAGGTACTCTGCATCGGAGGCTTCTTTGGAGGGACCTATACGCTGGTCAGTGAGACGATGCAGCGTTTTGGTGTCAGAGGCCGCTTTTGTACGGTGGATGATTTTGAGGGGATCGAAGTGGCACTGCGTTCGGGTGTGCAGATGGTTCTCTGTGAAAGTGTGGGCAATCCCAGTCTGGAATTGGCCGATCTCGAAAAGATTGGAGAACTCTGTACAAAGTATGAAACACTTTTTGTTGTGGACAACACCATCACGCCACTGATCGTGCGCCCTTTCGAACATGGTGCTGATATCGTTATCTACTCATCGACGAAGATACTCTGTGGCCACAGTGCTGCTTTGGGTGGTATCGCTGTTTTCAGAGCAGTTGGGGAAGAGAAGGAGAAGCTGCGTCAGTCAAGGTATAAAGCGCTGCATCCTATTCTCGAGAAAATGAAAGAGAAGGCGATGATCGGTATCTGTAAAAAGAGGGCGATGCGGGATATCGGTATGACGGCCAATGCCTTCGGTTCGTTTCTGACGATGCTGGGTCTCGAGACACTGGCATTGCGTGTAGAGCGGGTCAACAAAAGTGTCGGGATTTTTGTCGCCGAGCTTGCTTCTGCACTGCCTGATGGCTATACTCTACGCCATCCCTCTCTACCTGATCACGAGCACCATAAACGCTACAAATCGCTCTATCCTGACGGATGCGGTTCGATCGTGACACTTGACTGCGACAGCAAAGAGGCGGCTTTCGCACTGCTGAACAGACTTCAGCTTGTCACACAAACTGCCAATATCGGGGATAACCGTACACTGGCGTTGCATATGCGCAGTACGATCTATCGTGATTTCGATGAGGAGACGAGATCATCTCTGGGAGTGACGGAAGGATTGATACGTATTTCGATCGGTCTGGAGGATCCGCTGGGGTTGGTGGAAGATTTTTTGCAGGCGATGGCAAAATAGAGGGTGTTGGCAATCCGGAGTATAGTTCGCTTATGCTATACTAATTTATTATAAATTATCCCAATAAGTCTGTTTACGGACGATTAATCCTAGGAAGTGCTTTTATGGTTTCTTACGCGACAATCAAAGAAAAACTACTGCGATACAATCATCTGCCCGGCTATGCGATCGCGATAGCAAATTTGATACTGGTGTTACTCTTCGTCTTTTTCGCTTTTCGATGGCTGTTCCATTCGGATGCGGCGACCAAAGTGCTGCTCGCGTACGAAGTCGTCAAGAGCGGCAGTATCATACCGCCTGACTGGTACTTCGTCAACGGTGACATCTGGCTCTTTTTTATTCATCTGCCACTGATACTGATTGGAAAGGCGATGGATTACAGCTGGTCGAGCTATGTTGTCAATACGCTCTTCTATGTTGCACTCTATCTGGCCGCGCTCCTCTTTTTTCTTCGTCATTTCAGGGTGAGCTTCTCTTCCAAGATACTGCTTTTCGTAATGGCACTTAGTGCCTATTCGACGGTCAATGCGATGATGGTTTTCGGGGAGTTGGCCGGTATCACCGAACCGATCTTCATATTCACTTTCCTGGGAGTGATTCTCGCACTCGAGAAGAGAGAAAAGGGCAATACGGCACTCTACTGGCTGACTGGTCTGCTTATTTTTGTCTTTGCCGCCGGGGCTCCGGGACGGTCATTTATCTACAATACTGCACCGGCTCTGATGGTCGCTTTCTTTCTCTGGATTGACAAGCGGTCGAGAAAATACCTGATTCTCTTCGGGACGATTACTTTGGCTTTTGTGCTCGCATATCTCGTCTATCACTGGATGTTGTTGCCCAATGTTGAGATGAAATTCAGTCGCAACAACCTTTACTTCGCCACCTACGACGAAGTCTGGATGAACATCGATCTCTTCGCCAAGGGGCTTTTTTTCTATTTCAGCCTGGAGGGACCGCGCTCGCTCGATGTCGCTTCCTTTGACGGGGCACTCTACTTTTTCAACTTCGCGCTGGTGCTCTTCATGCTTACAGCGACGGTTAAAAAGATGCAGCTCAAAACCAGGGAGGTAGGATTCGAGACAATCCTCTCGTTTATGACACTCTATTTTCTAGTCGTGATCGGTTACCTCTACATCTTCGCCAATCCCCTGGCGAAAGACGCAACGACATTCCGCTACTTCAGGCCGCTCTTCTATATTGTGATGATCTTTACGGTACTTTACGTTGACAGATTCAATAAACCTATCAAGCAGATCGTGATCGTTGTTATGCTGGCACACCTGACTCTGATCAATTATAAAATCTACAGCAGTAACTCCAGCTTCAAAGAACTGCGGCATGCTCACAACAATCACGAAGGGGTGGCGAATTACCTAATGCAGCACAAGCTCACGTACGGTTTTGCAAGCTACTGGAATGCCGGCGTGACAATGGCTCTAGCAAGAAACAAGTCGATTGTTGCGCCAATCCATCTACATGATTTCAGTCCGCGTCGATGGCTGAGTGCTGAAAACTGGTTTCATCGCACTGATACCAAAAAGACCTTTTTGCTACTCGCGGCAGGTGAATACAATGGTCTGAAAGGCTCACTCAATAAGTTTATTCCGAGAGATCCTCTCGAGACGTTGCATATCGGAAATTATGTGGTGCTGGTTTACGATACTTCCAGGGAGCCCTTGTTCAAATGGCAAAAAGAGAAATAGACTCCTGGGTGCTTCGCTTCGATGTTGTGAAAGCATATCGAAAAGCACTTCATTGTATAATGAAAAGAAATTTTAAAGGAAAGGGTTTTTTATACGATGTCGAATATGCCCTATATGTCAATCGTAACACCGGTCTACGGCTGTGCCGGTGCTTTGCGCCAGTTGTATGAACGAATTGTCGCCAGTGTCTCCCCGATCACGGAACATTTTGAGATTATTATGGTCAACGATGCCAGTCCGGACGATGCCTGGGCCGTCATCAGCGGGCTTGCCCAAAAGGACGATCGGGTCAGGGGTATCAATCTGTCGCGTAATTTCGGTCAGCACAAAGCGATCGCCGCCGGTCTCGACTATGCACGGGGGGAATGGACAGTCGTGATGGACTGTGACCTGCAGGATCAGCCCGAAGATATCCCCAAGCTCTACGACAAGGCGATGGAGGGATACGAGATTGTCTTCGGCCGAAGAGCGGAGCGAAAAGACAGCTTCTTCAAGAGATTTAGCTCTAAAATGTTCTATATGGTCAATGACTACTTTACAGAAAACAAGATGGATAACACTGTTGCCAATTTCAGTATCATTTCCCGCAATGTCCTTGACAGTGTTTTGCGATTTAAAGAGCAGAATAGGGTTTATGCGCTCTATGTCAACTGGGTCGGCTTCAAAAAAACTGAGATTGATATCGAACATGCCAAGCGGCCGGTAGGGAAGAGCTCCTATTCGCTCTCCAAAATGATCAATCTGGCGATCGACAGTATCGTCTCGCAGTCTAACAAACCATTGAGGCTGGCGATCAAATTTGGTTTTATGGTCTCAC
>JAOZOG010000037.1:0-7359 GCA_029933395.1 Sulfurovaceae bacterium
AGGCGGGTATCGATCTTGAGAATATTGAGGAGTTCCAACGGCAGGGATTCGTTGGCAGCCAGTGCCTCATTGATCTCGAAACGATCCAGCTTGAAAAGCTCTCTAAGTATCGATTCGGGAGTGGCAGCATTCCCAGCAAGAGCCAGTAGAATATCCGGTGCATTCCTGTTACCGTTATAGATAGTTTCAAGCAGATTTGACGGAAGCGTCCTGTTTCCGGCCAGATAGGGAAGCAGGTCCTCTTTGGAACGATTGAAAAGTGTTTCCAGTATCTCCTCAGGTACGGCCGGATTGGCAGCGAGTGCCTTGATTAAGTCTCGATTGTCACTCTTTTCGATCAGTTTTGCCGCAACTTCCGGCGCTAGGTTTTGATTACCCCCAAGCAGTGCATAGGTGTCCTCTGCGATATCTCTTTGTGAGATCATCTCGAAGCGAATCGTGTCGACAGGCTGGTAATGCAATAGGATCTCAGTGGCATCTCCTCCTTTGTCGAGCAGCTTGGCGAAGAGTGAATCATCGATCGCAGGATTACTTGCCAGCGCCTCATCGACTTCTGCGAGGTTTTTATCCGAGAGCAGTTTCAGCTTCGCCAGAGGGAGGCTTGGGTTGGCTGCCAGATAGAAAAAGATTCTCTCTTCACGAAAGCGGAGCAGCTTTTGTACCGTCTCTTCATCGATCGCAGGATTGGTCGCGACCACCTCTCTGAGTCGGATCCACTGCTTGCCCTTCTGCATAAAGCGATAGTTGGGGAATCTCAAAAGTGCCTTGAGCAGTTCCGGATCTTTGGTATCGACTGCCAGTCGTTTGAGTGTCAGGGAGGAGTAGAGCAGATCCTCTTCGTTGGGCTTGTAATCGAGAAAACGCCGCAGTGTCGCCATCACCACCCCTCTGTCCTCATTGGAGTCCTCTTCACTCTCCTCCGACCACTTGTACATCCCCAGCAGCTTCAAGAAGAGTGTGTCTCTGATATGCTCGTTGGCGATCAGTCGGCGTATCCTCTCCTGGTCGTCTCCCAACTTGAGGATCATCAGCAGTTGATCGTCTTTGATCTCGCTGCTCATCAGGCGCTCGAAATCATTCAACTTGTAGAGGGGGGTACCCTGGTCATACGCGGCATAGGAGATATCCTCCTCGACAGGATTGAGCCGGTGATGTTCGACCACGGCGACGACATCCTCATCGAGGCTTTTGGTCAGCGTGATGTCATACGGTTTGAGAAAACGCTCGATCTCCTGATGGGTGAAAAGCGACTCCTTCCCCAAAAAGAGAAGTTTTTTGCCGCCGCTTTGCTCCAGAATCGTCTCAAGAGATACTTTGGATACTTTCATCGGGACTGCCTTTGTCGGGACTACTTTTTTCCCAAAATTTTCTCTGCCTGCTGCGCCATCTTCTCCAGATGGGATTGCAGGTTTTCTTTTGTCACCAGTATACCGAAATCATCCAGCAACAGTTTGTTTGGAGTACCCGTGATCCTGTCGGCGATCAGCGTACCGATATAGGGGTAGAAGTGGTGCAGGTCGGCATAGTTTGGCTGATAGGTGGTGATCGAGTTGAGTCCCATAAAGTCGTAGACCGCTCCGAACGATTCGACAAGCTCAGTGATCCACCGCTTGTAGTCTGGGAAGTTGCCGCTGCGCACGATCAACTCAAAGAGCGGCGAGGCAACAGGTGAGGTGAAGAGAATAAACTTCGTTTTGGGATTCTCTTTTTTGAGCTGGTCGAATATCTTCACCATCTCCGTATTGTAGCGGTAGGCTTTGCCATAGATGCGGCTGCCGTAGAGACTCATCTGCTGGTTGACGGCTGCCTGTTTTCGCTGTGCGGAGATTCTGATCGTCTTTTTGACATTGTCGCGCGTATAGTCGGTGGTACCGGGATGCTTCGTATGTTCGATACACTCCATACTCCGATCGAGCGTATCCATCAAAAAGAGCATTTTGTAGCGGTAGAAGAAAGATTCAGACTCCTCGAGATAGTGTGAGGCGGGCGGCGTGGCATTGATTTGGCCCACGGCAAACGCTCCAATATTGGAGCCCCAGAAGTCTACCCCGAGAATGATACGGTCGAAATCCCCTCCTTTGATCTTTTTGGCTGTATCGATCCACCCTTTGTACTCGATGGGGTACATGGAGACGCTGGCGTAGTTATAAACCTCCATTCCCTTGAAGTCGTGCTGGTTGATATAGGTGATACGGCTGCTGCCCAGCAGCAGTGTATCGTACTGCTCCAGTCCACCGAAATAGGCCCGATTGGTCTTCTGCTGCCGCTCATCGAAACCGGGCTGGGCATTGTTCCAGCGGTTGGAGTGACTGAAGGTCCAGAGAGGGTCGATGAACCAGTTGAAAAGCGCGAAAAGAGCAATGACCGAGAGGACCATCGCCATATAGATTTTTACCCATTTTTTATCATTCATCGCTTAGCCTAAAAGTTGAAGTAGAGAAATTCTGACAATTTCGAGAGCGAAGAGGCGCTGATCAGAAAGAGGATCGCCGCATAGAGTGCCGTCAAAAAGTTCGGTTTCAGATTGTTGGTGATCTGGTTTGAGTTTTTGAAGGCAACCACCACCAGCATCGCACCGGCCAGCCACCACAGCGTATAGGGGTCTCTGGTGACGGAGTTGAGCCAGTAGTTACTGAACGATACACCCTTGTGCGACAGAAAATCGAGCTGCTCCTGCAACGTAGGCGGGAGGATCAGCGAGCCACCAAACATTCCCTTGAGTACCTTGATCGCATCATCCCACTCTTTCGCCCGGAAAAAGACCCAGGTGATATTGATGAAGTTGAAAGTAACAAACCAGGCAAGCAGCGCATACATACGCATTCCCATCTGGCTCCAGGCCCGGTGTATCACAATCGCGATTCCGTGCAGAAGTCCCCAGAAAACGAAGGTCCACCCCGCACCGTGCCAGATCCCGCCGATCAGGAAGGTGATGACCAGATTGGTATAGGTCCGGAACTCTCCATTCCGGTTACCGCCCAGAGGGATATAGATATACTCTTTGAGGAAGCGGCTCAACGTCATATGCCAGCGCCTCCAGAAATCCTGAATCGACAGTGCCTTATAGGGAGAGTTGAAGTTGATCGGCAGTTTGATATTGAAGAGCAGCGCCGCCCCGATCGCCATATCGGTATAGCCGCTGAAATCGAAATAGAGCTGAAAGGTATAGGAGAGTGACGTGACCCATGCTTCAGCCATATTGAGCACCTTGCTGTGGTCGAAACCGCTCGTTGCCCAGACAGCGAAGGTATCTGCGATAATGACCTTCTTGAAGAGCCCCATCGAAAAGATGAAAAGCCCCATCGCGATGTTTTTGTATTTCAGCACCTTGTTGCGGATATCGGCGAACTGCGGCATCATCTCGTGATGGTGCACGATAGGACCGGCGATCAGCTGAGGAAAGAAGGTCACGAAGTTGGCATAATTGAGAAAATCATACTCTTTGGTCTCTCCGTGGTAGCTGTCTACCAGGTAGGCGATCTGCTGGAAGGTAAAAAAGGAGATCGCCAGCGGCAGCGCCAGATGCAGCAGGCCGATATGAGTGTCGAGCAGTGTATTGACATTGCTGATCAGAAAGTCCGCATATTTGAAGTAGGCAAGGAGCGAAACATTGGCCACGATCCCCACGATCAGGAGTGCTTTTTTGCTGACTTTGATATGCCAGGCTGTTTTGGAGAGCGAAACCCCGACAGCATAGTTGAAGAGCATCGAAAAGAGAATGATCGGTAGATAGGCGACATTCCACCAGCTGTAGAAGAAGAGAGAGGAAGCGACCAAAAAGCTTTTCGCCGCGACCGTCAGCTTTTTACTGTTGAGATAGAAATAGACAAAAAAGGTGACTGGCAGGAAAGCAAAAATAAAGACATAGGAGTTAAACAGCAAATCGATTCCTTAGTATGTTTCCAGCGGATTATACTTGGCGGTGGCGCCTTCTGAAAAATTGGGTACATCATCATAGGTGAACACGGCATAATTTTTCTCGACACCCATAGAGGCAAAATTGTCATACGTCCAGGTATCGCTCCCTCCATAGATCTTGACACCATCCATAAAGTGACGCGGGGTATGGAAGGTATTTCTGACGACATAATACCCTGTGACTGTATCCTCTTTGACGGGGTCCCAGCTGAGTTTGATCATACCATTCTCTTTGCTGATACGCAGGTTTTCCGCTTTGGATGGTGCCGAACGGCGCTTTTCGATATATTTCAGGATCAGTTCCACGTCAGGATTCCAGGTGATGATACGATCCTTCGCACCGCCGGCAGAGACTGCCCGGATGACAAGCTTCAGCTTGCGGTTCTCCTGATTGAGTCTGTCGAGTGTCAATCTGGAGAGTGTATCGAAGTTGAAGTATTGATACTCTTTGCTGTTGAGATCGTTTTCTGCCACTTCATAGCCGATATACTCGATCTTGTCGCGGTTTTTGATATCCTCGTAACTCCCCACTTCATCCATCTCGACCAGCTCGATATAGTATCGGACATCCCGTTTCTTTTTAAAGCTGTTTTTGTTTCTGATCTTGAGGGCAGCGTGAGTGATGACCGTCGTATGGTGATCGGGTGCTTCATTGAGGTCGAAGTCGAGGTAGCCATAGACTTTGTTGCCATTCTTGTCAAATCCACTCTTGAGTACCCCCTCCTCGATAGCGCTCTGACCGATGGTAGAGAGTGTCGCGGCAGGAATTTTGAGCTTTTTTTCAGGCAGCGTGTATTTGATATCGAGCATCGGGCGATAGTGAATCCCACCACCGAATTTACCATAGCCGATATCGTATTGCATCATCTGAGAATCTTCGCCGTCGGGCAGATATTTGGGCCCGTCTACACGGAAGCTGGCCTTTTTGTTGGGCAACTCCTCCTGAAGCAGCGCACACTCATGGCTGGAGAACTCCCAGAAGTTCCAGATCCCCTGCGTAAGGTTGTGCGACTTGATAGCACGCCCTATCGTACCGCTCGTCTCGGCATTGTCGATCTCTTGGAAATCACTGATCTCGCTGAAACTTCCTGCTTTCATCAAAGAGAGATTCCACTCGCCAAACTTCTCGATCTTGGCATTCACGCGGTTCATCGGATAGAGGTAGAGTCTCGCTCCCTTGATGATGGCATCCTGAGGCAGAGAGTCGAAATCGAATGTCAGAACCGCATCACATATCCCTTTGGATTTGTTGATCCCGACAAAGAGCGAATTGAGACCGAAGTGCGAACGGTTCTGCTCCTGCGTATACTGCCCGACATAACCCGTCTCACTTTTGCTGGCAAAGATCAGCTTGAAAAACTCATCATCCTCCAGCCCCGTACGCACTCTGACAATCGGTGCAAAGGGTGACTTTTTACCGGTTTTCTTATTGATAGCGCGAATCGTGTAGATGTAGTTGGTGGAGCTGTTGAGATCCGTGTCGGTATAGCTGTTGCCACCGACGACAGCGATGCGGGTACGTTCATTGCAGGCATCTTTGTCTTTGGTGCTGCGATAAATTTCGAAGCTTATCACATCTCTCTCTTCATATTTCCAGACCAGCTTGACGGATGTCGCCTCCACCGTCTCTATGGTGAAGTCATCCACGCGGTGCGGTGCAGACGAAGAGTAGTTGACCACTTCTCCAAAAGCGTATCGCAGTGCCGGGATATTTTCATGGATACTGCCGCTCATCACCTTCATATAGTCGGGGATATTTTTGGTACCGACCTCCACCACTGTCGCGATGATTCCCTTGGAGTAGTAGTACTCTCTGCCGCTTCCCGCGATGAGCTGTGCAGGCGGTTTGCCCCGGTGGATACCATAGCGCCGTCCGGTCACTTTGGAGATCTCGTCATTCATATTGGCGCAGAGTGCATTGAGGTCGGTCCCGTTGATCTCGGCCTCATGCAGGAACTTATGCGCCGGAAAGAAGACATTGCCCTGGGAGTGATAATCAAACGCGACCGTGATATTCTCATGGGTGTCGACAAACTCCTTGATCGCACGTGTTTCCGCCTCACTGAAAGGGGCTTCGCCGCCGTAGATATTGGAGCTGGTATTGGGGTTTTTGGTCCATCCGATCGAAAAGTTCCGGTTGAGATCGACACCGATCGTTCCGTCATGGTTGACTCTGCGGTTTTTTCTCCAGAACGAGTAGTGTTTGCGCGAATACTCGAAGCCATCCGGATTGAGACAGGGCACCATATAGATCGTCGCCTCTTCGAGACTCTTCTCCAGCTGGGGATCGACGTGCTGGTTTTCAGTAACATACTCGATGAATTTCAGTGCCAGCTCATTGCCAATCCACTCTCTGGCATGGATACTGCCCGTATAGAGCATCGCCGGTTTCTCATCTGCTTTCTCCACATTTTGGGAGATTTTCACCAATACGATATCGCGGCCTTCAAAAGTCGTACCGATTTTAATGACATCGATGAGGTTGGGAAACTGTTTTTCTATGGCATAGAGAAAGTCGAGACTCTCCTGATATGATTGATATTGATTTTTCATAACTGTTTTTCCTTCTTCGTATGATCTTGATACGGAAGTGATGCAGAGAAGCCGGCTCCCCACCCCCTATGATGAGTGCCGACTTGCGAAAGATATATTGCGTCTATATTAGAGTTTCTTTTTAAAATCGTTCCACTCATCTACTACTTTGCTGAGAAGATTCTTTTTGATCCAGGATATATCCAGAAGTTTCTTGGGCTCTTTTTCGAGGATATGAACCAACTCGACAAGGCTGTGTTTCTTGAGAATCTGCTCCGATTTCTTCTTGCCGATCCCCTTCACGGAGGTCAAAACTTCTGTCATTTTCTTCTCGTCCAGAACTGTTTCCAGATCAGATCCCTCTGCACCCTCAGCACCCTCGTCATCACCGTAGTCCGGATTTTTCTTCGCATTGACTTTGGAGATCGTTTTGCCGTAGTTGTCCTGGAAGTTCCACTTCTCACTGGGCCACTCTTCATATTTCCGGTCTTCGGTCAGCAGCATCGGGTAGGTCTGATCGAGTTCGTGCAGGTAAACTTCACCCTCGGTGGTCGCCACTGTTTTCTTGTCGAGGAAGTAGGCGCCATCATAGCTTGGCGTATATCGGCCAAAAGTAATATAGCGAAGCGTACGCAGGACTGAACTGTCCATCTTGCCAAGCTCTTCCCAGTTATAGAGAGGGATATTCGGCTTGGGGAATCGCCCGTTGCTGAATTTCCACATCAGGTACTGTCCGATCCAGTCACGGATATACGGGAAGGCGGCAAAAGCGGTCGCACACTCGAGGATACGGTACTTCCCATCCTTGCCTACGGCGATATCACAGGCCCAGTACTCGGCATTGGCCGCTTTGGAGACTTTGACGGCGAGATCGAGGAGCTCTTTGGGGACATTCTGATAATCCATCGA
>JAOZOG010000037.1:7459-16166 GCA_029933395.1 Sulfurovaceae bacterium
GTTTCGATAAATTTGTCCGCCTTCTTCTTGTCGTAGAAGATATAGGTTTTTGGAATAGGGATATCGTATTTCCAGGCGAAACGGGTAACATTCTCCTTGGATTTGTTGGAAAACTGAGTATCGAGCGACGGAATGAACTGCACATTCGGCAATGCTCTGGCAATCTCCCTGAATGTCTCATAAGCCGTTGCCGGGATATTCCCGATCAGGATATCGATCTTCTTACGTTTGACTTCACGGATAAAACGGTTTTTATCATTTTTCCAGTGATAGGTGACGGTTTCGATCCTGTCTGGCCAGCCTTTGAAGTTTGACTTATCAAAAAATCTCAATACGTAGTCGAGATAGAGCAGTCCGATCTTTGGGAGTTTTTCTTTTTTCTTTTTTGCCATTTTTTACCTTTAGTTGTTGATTTTTTTGATTTTGCTTTTTCGATCGATCAGGTCGACGATCAGGTCGATCTTTTTGTCATTGAAGTTTAGTCCCATCTTCTCCTGCTCCGGTGTCGCGAAAGCAGGAATACCGTTGACCTCGATGACGACATATTTCTCTTTTTCCATATCGTAGATGATATCCACGCCGGCGATATCCGTACCGCAGACTTCCGATGCACGGATTGCCAGATCGACGACTTCATCATCGGGCTCCCTGAGGAAAACCGAACCGCCGCTTGTCACATTGGTACGCCAGTCACTGCCGCTCGCCTTGCGGCCATAGCATCCGACGAACTGCCCATCGACGATATCGACACGAAAATCGGTGTTGTCATACTTGAGGAATTTCTCGACATAGAAGAAGCGCAGGTCCATCTGGTTCAAAAAAGGAAGAAGCGTATCGAGCGTCGCTTCACTCTCGATTTTTGTCAGGCCCATACCGCCCCAGCCGTCAGTCGGCTTGTAGACCATCTTGTCCCACTCTTTGATGATCTCTTTGAGGCGGGCGGTATCATCCCGGTGACAGAGCTGAAAATCGGGTGTTTCGATACCGTGGTTGCGCAGCAGAAAAGAGGTCTGAAACTTGTCTTCCGTCAGTGCAAATGCCTCATAGCTGTTGATCGTCGGCATAATGCGATTGAGTGCCTGATAGAGAAAAACCTGATATTGTGTCTGTTCGCCGGCATTGTAGGAGAAGAAGAGGTCGAACTCATCCGACCTTCCTTTTTCCCCAAAGATCAGGCTGTTTCGGGCGACTGCCTGCCGGGGGTTGATTCCCGTCAGCGTCTCGATACCTCTCTCTTTAAGCTTTTTGACAATCTTCGCCTCGATCTTGTCACCGCCGCCGTTTTGGTACATCCACATCGCGATTTTTCTCGACATCCAAATCCTTTTTGCTTGCTTATATTCTCTTTGTAGGTCTACTGTAAAGTGCGCGTATTTTATCATATTATATTAAAAATCTGATTTTTTACAGGAGTTTAGCCTTATTTTAAATCTACTCCTGATATGATAAATACATTATGAAAACAAAAAAACTCTATCTTCTTCGGCACGCAAAATCCAGTTGGAAAGATTTCTCGATACGTGACTTCGACCGCCCTCTCAACAAGCGTGGAAAACACGATGCACCGATGATGGCAGAACGAATGGCGAAAAGAGGCATCAAACCCGATATCATCCTCTCGAGCCCCGCCAAAAGAGCCAAAGCGACCAGTAAGCAGTTTTCTGAAAAGCTGGGCACCAAAATCCTCTATAACGACTCTATCTACGAAAGCTCCGCCACACGCCTCAAAGAGATTATCGAAGATGCTTTCAAAACATACGACAGTGTGATGCTGGTAGGACACAACCCTTCGATG
Organism: Sulfurovaceae bacterium; assembly: GCA_029933395.1. Taxonomy (GTDB): domain Bacteria; phylum Campylobacterota; class Campylobacteria; order Campylobacterales; family Sulfurovaceae; genus SZUA-451. Next base: position 9,255 of record JAOZOG010000037.1, read on the forward strand.
ACAGTATTGAGCAATGCCCTCTCCGACTACCAGATCGACAACCTTCCTACCTGCGGGATTGTGGGCTTTGCATTTGAAAATGGTGAGATAGGCGACAAAAAGGCAACCCTGCTCTTTTTCGACTATCCTAAAAAATAACATAAGAAGATCGTACAGGAAGGTAACTTCCAGCAACCGCCCGCAGCAGGCGACCACCCAAAGAAAAGGATAAGAGCTATGATAAAGATATTTTCTGCATTGACGATCGCCACCGCACTGCTGACGGGAGGAGGATTCTTCTCCAATATGAGTTTCGCCTACGGCAGGGATTCAGGTAAAGTAGACAAAAACTTCATCCGTGACGACAACCGCTCCATCGTTATCGATCTGAAAAACAAAAAGAGCTACTCCGACGGAGCACCCTCCAAAAAGATGACATACAGCCAGGCGATAACCTACTGCCAGAATATGAACCTTGCAGGCTATACGGATTGGAGACTCCCCGGCAAAGAGGAGCTCAAGTCTCTCCTGCAGCTCTCAAGACGCGGCCTCAGTGTCAAGCACGCATTCAAAAACGTCCAGGAAGGCATCTACTGGTCCTCCACCAAAGACCGCCACAATGAAGCTTGGTATGTCGACTACGATCTTGGCCGATACAGTACAGCCGGCTATGACCATCTCTATTATGTTCTTTGCGTAAGAAACGGGGATTAGAGAGCTTTTTCAAATTCTTACGGTGACTCGAACCCTCAGACTTGTCTGAGGCTCAACCGACACTTCTCACCGCAAGCAAATCGTGAAACAATCTGATAAAAAATATTTAATGATCGTGTGTCGCGGCATACTCCGGAGAACAGAAGATGCCGCAGTGGCATTTGCCCTCTTCGGGTATCTCCTGCTCGATAGCGGGTTTGCAGGGGCAGAGGCGGTTATCGGCACTGACGTGGTTCCCCTGCTCATCTTCGATCACCATATAGCAAGGACACCAGCGCTTTCCATAAAGCATCTTGTGCCGTGCCAGACCCATCAATACACCTTCGGTGACATCGTGGTTGGGATTGTAAACCCATCCAAACTGCTTATTGACTTTATCGGCAAATCGCTTGGTCTTTTCAAACTCTTTCAGGAAGTCGTCGGAACTCATATCAATTTGTTGCATTATCATCCCTTTTTATGAATTGATTACTCATCGTAACACATTCGCTCAGGAAGAAGACTTAAAAAAAATGCTCAAAATAATTCAATAGAAAGAGTGGATAGATTTGTATCACGGGATAATGCAGAAAGTAAAAAAATGGAATGAAAAAAGGTAGGTCAGAGCCTCCCGACTCCGACACAGACTGCCAAAAAGCAACCTGCTTATCATAGATGTCGACTACTCGACCATCGCTTCAAGATCCTCTTTCTCGACCTTGTTGAAGTTCAGATATCTATAAACATCGTCGAACATATCAGGCTTGATCTTACTGGGTACGATCTCCATATACTCTGCGGCAGTCGGCAGCTTACCCTTGAGCGCGACGACAGCTGCAAGTTCTGCGGAACCGAGATAGACTTGTGAATCTTTACCCAGTCTGTTATCGAAGTTTCTGGTACTGGTACTGAATACCCACGCACCCTGTGCTACCTGCGCCTGGTTACCCATACAGAGTGAACATCCGGGGATCTCCGTACGTGCGCCGGCACTTCCAAAGATAGAGTAGTATCCCTCTTCGATCAGTGTTCTCTCATCCATTTTGGTTGGAGGACAGACCCAGAGCTTGGTCGGTACCTGACCTTCACCTTTGAGGACTTCACCCAATGCTCTGAAGAGACCGATGTTGGTCATACAGGAACCGACAAAAACTTCGTCGATATCGGTTCTGAGACCGGACTCGTGGATCTCTGTGAGTGTTTTGACATCATCCGGATCGTTGGGGCAGGCAAGAATCGGCTCTTTGATCTCATTGAGGTCGATTTCGATGACTGCAGCATAGTCCGCATCTTTGTCCGCCTCCATCAATTCACCGCTCTTGATCCACTCTTTCATCTTGTCAGCTCTTCTCTGGAGCGTTGCTTTGTCCTCATAACCCTGATCGATCAACTCTTCGATCAGTACGATATTGGACTCGAGATACTCGACGACCGGCTCTCTATTGAGCTTGACCGTACAGGCTGCCGCAGAACGCTCCGCAGAAGCATCGGAGAGCTCGAATGCCTGCTCACATTTGAGGTCTTCCAATCCTTCGATCTCAAGAACACGTCCGGCAAAGATATTTTTCTTACCTTTTTTCTCGACTGTCAGAAGACCATCTTTGATCGCCTGATGCGGGATCGCATTGACCAGGTCACGCAGTGTGATACCAGGCTGCATTTCACCCTTGAAGCGTACCAGTACGGATTCAGGCATTGTCAGAGGCATCATACCCGTAACGGCTGCAAAGGCGACCAGACCGGAACCTGCCGGGAAGGAGATACCGATAGGGAATCGTGTATGGGAGTCTCCACCCGTACCGACTGTATCAGGCAGACACATTCTGTTGAGCCAGGAGTGGATGACACCGTCACCCGGTCGGAGAATAAATCCTTTTCTCTCTGTCCAGAACTTGGGCAGTGTGTGCTGGAGATTGATATCGGCAGGCTTGGGGTAGGCAGCTGTATGACAGAAGGACTGGAGTACGAAGTCCGCACCGAAGCTCAATGCCGCCAGCTCTTTGATCTCATCACGTGTCATTGGGCCAGTGGTATCCTGGGAACCGACAGTCGTTGCGACAGGCTCACAATAGACGCCAGGCTTGACACCCTCCATACCGCACGCTTTACCGACCATCTTCTGTGCCAGCGTATAGCCTTTGCCGTTGTCTTCAGGTTGAGAAGGCGTCATAAAGATACTGCCTGCATCCATACCAAGTGCTTCTCTCGCTTTGGCAGTCAATCCTTTGCCGATGATCAGCGGGATACGTCCGCCTGCCCTCATCTCGTCCGGCAGGGTATTTGGCTCGAGCGTGAACTCGGAAACCACTTTACCCTCTTTTTCGATCACACCCTCGAATGGTTTGATCGTGATCACATCACCTGTTTCCAGCTCTGCTACTGGCGCCTGGATCGGAAGACATCCGCTGTCCTCTGCTGTGTTGAAAAAGATCGGCGCAATGATATCACCGATTACGACACCGCCGGTCCGCTTGTTGGGGATACCGGGGATATCGTGTCCCATATGCCACTGCACGGAGTTGATACCGGATTTTCTGGAAGAGCCGGTACCGACGACGTCACCGACATACGCGAGTGGATGGCCTTTGGCTTTCAGCTCTGCCATTGTCTCGAGCGGGTTCTCCATTCTGGACTGAAGGAATGAGTTGGCGTGGAGTGGGATATCCGCTCTGGTGAAGGCCTCGGAAGCCGGAGAGAGGTCATCGGTGTTGGTCTCGCCCGGAATCTTGTAGACAGTGACCGTGATCTCTTTCTCGAGCTCCGGCTTATTGGTGAACCACTCGGCATTTGCCCAGGACTCGACAACCTCTTTGGCAAAGCTGTTGCCCTCATCCATCAGATCTTTGACATCGTTGAAGGCATCATAGACCAGAATCGTATTCTTGAGCTCATCCGCTGCTGCCTGTGCGACTTCGACATGCTCGCTCTTGAGCGCTTCTACCAGTGGGCCAACATTGAATCCGCCAAGCATTTTTCCGAGGATTTTGATCGCATCCACACGGGTCAGTGCCTTGCAGTGTGCATCGCCCACGACGATCGCATTCAGGAATGCCGCCTTGACATAGGCAGCGTCATCGACACCCGCAGGAACTCTGTTTTTGAGAAGATCGAGGAGATACTCCTCCTCTATGATCGGATCTGCTTTGAGCAGCTCTACCAGTTCCGCTACCTGCTCGGTAGTCAAAGGAAGCGGTGGAACGCCCAGTTTTTCTCTCTCTGCTGTGTGTGCTCTATACTCTTCGATTAAGGCCATAAGGTCTCCCTCTAATTAAAATAATTTGGTAACATTATAATAACCAAAATGTAGCTAAAGAGTGATTGAAACAAAAGAGAGAAAAGGTGAGTTGTTTGGGGTGTATCGTATCGTTACAATCACCACGAGGGAGACAGAAAAGTCAGAGAATTTCCCTGTTTCCTTTGGCATTCGGTTCGCTGAGAACACCGGTTTTCTGTAGCTGATCGATGATATTGGCGGAACGGTTGTAACCGATCTGCAGCTTTCTCTGCAGATAGGAGATGGAGGTCTTTTTGTCGGAGAGTATAATTGCCTTGGCCTCTTCGTAGAGGGGGTCAAGATCGATAGCCTTGTCTTCACTGCTGACTTTGGCACCACCCCCTTCGATCAGATAGCTCTCATCATATTCAGGCAGGCGCTGTGCCTTGATGAACTCGACGATCTCTTCGATCTCCTCCTCTGTCGCCCACGGTGCATGGATACGTACCAGCCCTGTCGTGCCCGGAGGTGTGAAAAGCCCATCTCCACGCCCCAGCAGGCTCTCGGCACCCATCCCGTCAAGGATTACCTTTGAGTCGATCTTCTGGCCCACACGGTAGCTGAGTCTCGAAGGGAGATTGGCTTTGATGATGCCGGTCACGACATCGACACTCGGACGCTGTGTCGCGACGATCAGGTGGATACCACAGGCTCTCGACTTTTGTGCCAGTCTTGCGATGGAGTTCTCTACCTCTTTACCGCCATTCATCATCAGGTCGGCCAGCTCGTCGATAATGATGACGATGAAAGGCATTGGTTCGGCGCTGCCGTCTCTTTTGACCTTCTCATTGTAGTTATCGATATTTTTGGTCCGCTTGTCTGCCATCAGGCGATAGCGACGCTCCATCTCTCCTACCATATTCGCCAGCGCAGCGATCGCCTTTTTGGGTTCGGTGATGACCGGAGTGATCAGATGGGGAATATCATCATAGATGGAAAACTCCAGCATTTTGGGGTCGATCATCATTAGCTTGAGATGCTCCGGATCATTCTTGTAGAGCAGGGAAAGGATCATCGCATTGATCCCTACCGATTTACCCGAGCCGGTCGTACCTGCGATCAATAGATGCGGCAGCTTCTTGATATCGGTAATGAAAGGTTTTCCTACGATATCTTTCCCCAGTGCGATCGTCAACGGAGACTTGGATGTCTGAAAAAGTTCACTCTCCAGGATTTCACGCAGATAGATGATATCGGAACTTTCGTTGGGTATCTCGATCCCGACAACATCACGCCCCGGAATGGGTGCCTGGATACGGATCGTCTCCGCACTCAGCGCCATCGCCAGATCATCCTGAAGTCCCAGTATCTTTGAGACCTTGACATTGGGGGCAGGCTTGAATTCGAAAGTCGTGACAAGCGGCCCGGTATAGGTCCGCACGACATCTCCATTGATATTGAAAAGCTTGAGCTTCTCGATAAGATCACCCGATTTTCTGTCGATCTCCGCTTCATTTACTTTTTTTGCCTGCCTGGGGGCTTTTTGCAAAAAGTCCAGTTTGGGGAGTTTGAAGTTTTTTGGCTTGGCGATCTTCCCCTTATCCAACTCCTCCATCAACTTGGAGTTCTCTTCGAGCTCATCGACGATCTGCACACGGGAACCGGAAGCTTGAGCCGGTTTGACTTCGCTCTCGGTTTCCAAAATCTCTCCGATAGCCGGATCCTCATCCGGTTTGGCTTTTTTGGCTGTTGAACGTTTTTTCTTTGCAGCATACTTCTTCTCTCTCTCCTGAAGAATACTCTCTTCCCTCTCTATACTTTTCTCGACTGCATCGACATACTCACTCTTCTTTTTTGTACTTCTCCTTGCAGTGGCTGCAGCCTTTCGCTTGCGTACCGGTTTTTTGATACTGTCCATTGCCGTATCGTCAAGCGCAGGCATCAGTACGTCGTCATAAGCGGGAGCAAAAGGGTTGGAGAAAAGCTTCTTGAAAAAAACACCGATAGGTTTGAAGGATATTTTGGGAGAAGCAGAACTTTTTTCTTTGCTGCTGCGTTTCCGCTTCAAAAAGTCCAGACTGAAATCATCCCCCACTATCAGCACAAGAGAGAGAGAAAGGATCATCAACCAAAAAAGCCACATACCCGCCTTTCCGATATAGGGCAGCAAAAAGACAGATATCTTATCCGACAACATTCCTGAGCCCGGTTTGTCGAAGATCAACGCAGGCAGAACGATCATCGAGATAAAAAAGAGCAGCCATCCGGCGTAAAAATCAAGTTGTTTGGCAAGTGCGGGATTTTTGTAGAGCCGGTAGAGTGGATAAAAGAGCAAAAAGATATTGATATAGGCAAGATACCCAAAAAGCTCAATATTGCTCTTCCCAATAATATTCCCGATATTGCCCGCCAATCTGGTATCGTAAAATATCGTTGAAAATGCTATATAAATAAAGACAACAGCACTGATAATGATCGTAATTTTCAAGCATTCTCCTGAAATAAAGGTGTGATTTTATTTTTTAATATTATAACAAATAAAGCTAAGGAGGCTTTTAAAACTGTCAAAATGTGCTACAATACTTGCAGCATCAAACCGGAGAAGATCCCAAAATAAAAGGAGAGGAGATGACCAAGTCTGAATTTATTGCAGAGGTAGCGGCCAAAAGCGGGCTTTCCAAAAAAGATACCGAAGGCGTCATACAGGCTTCGCTCGATACTTTAACAGAGCTCTTGAAAAAGAGAGAGAGTATCAGTTTTGTCGGTTTTGGCTCATTCTCCACCATAGAGAAAGCTGCCAGAGATGTCAGGATCCCATCCAGCAGAGAAACCGTACACGTTCCGGCAAAAAGCGCCGTCAAATTCAAACCCGGAAAAGCACTCAAAGAGGCAGTCGAGTAGGATTTTTGACAAGGTTCAACTTTTTTTAAGTTGTGAGTCGATACCATTCTGCTCACATTTACAATTGACTAGGCCGCAGTGATGGAACTGGTAGACTTGGTAGACTCAAAATCTTCTGCCTTCGG